>CAYUAV010000282.1:0-5665 GCA_964442665.1 uncultured Bacteroidales bacterium | reverse complement strand
TATCAGAGACACTCTCGGTGATATACATCTGGATCAGCAAAACATACTGGGACGTTCTGGTAAAATGAATGAATGGGTATTTTCGCTGGGATTTAATTACGAGCATACGCTGTATTTTGGTGCGTCTTTTTCAATGATCCCCGTGGAATACAGGGAGCGCTCATCTTTTATGGAATCAGACAGAAATAATGGTACCACGTTCTTTCATTATAATGAAAACCTGAATGTGACCGGTAATGGTTTTACCGGTAAACTGGGCATTATTTTCAGACCTATTGCACCGCTGCGCTTAGGACTTGCCTATCATCTGCCTGTAAGTTATTACCTCAGCGAAGTATATGATGCCGAGCTGCAGTCCTATTTATACGGGAATATTCAGCCTATCGATCAGGATAGGAATCAGATTGATTATGCAAATTTTGAATATCGTATTGTAACGCCTGCCAAAGCAATTGGAAGTCTGGGACTCATGGTCGGAAAATTCGCCATACTGAGTACGGATGTTGAATACATTAATTACGGGGGTATGCGCCTTACTGACGCCAGCGATGGTTATAATTTTGCCGATGAGAATAAGACCATCAAGCATATCTACAGGCAAAATATAAATGTTAAAACGGGTGTCGAATTCAGATTAGGTAAGTTATTTTACCTGAGAGGCGGATTTGGGTATTATGGTAGTCCTTATAAAGATAGTGAACCTAACGCCGATGCTTATAAAATGAATTATAGCGGTGGTCTTGGGATCAGGAATAAAAACTTTTTTGTCGATTTTGCACTGTCCTATCTTACGGGCGAAGAACGCTTAATGCTGTACGATTCGCCTTATAATGCCAATCCTGTATCAGCCGAAATCAATTCTGGAAAAATCAAAGCTATGACAACATTTGGATTTCGATTTTAACACATAATTTTATGTGTCAATAGGTCAGCGAAGGGCAACTAAATCAGTTGCCCTTTTTTCGCATATTTTTACAGAGATCTACTGCCTGCGAACCTTCGTTGAAGAGAAGATCGATGAAACTCAGGTTTGCCATATATCCGAATTTATTATTAAAAACCTGAAAATAGGGCAGAGGTGCAAATGTATCGTCCGGTTGCTGCATTCTTTTTTTAGGATGTATAGCCTCCCGAAAATCGTCTGTTTGTACCTGGGGTACCTTAACAAAATACTCCGATTTTTTATAGGGTGCATAAGTCGCTGTCATTTGCAGGATGGCATCGATCAGCGTGAGATTCCAATCGACAAGGTATTTTTCTTTTTTTCTGAAAAAAGGCCTAAGTTCGGCTTCAAAAATATCGAAAAAGGGACTGTTCTTATAAGCCGAGGCTATAGCTTTCCAATGGTTTTGCTGCCATTGCATATCATAATCGATTAGGATATTGCAGGTTTTAGTTTTATTTTCTTCAGGACGCTTAACAGGAATTACCAGATCGAGCTTTCCGTTTGCACCCAAAATAGCAGTACGGTTCCGGTAGCTTTGCTTTTGGTACGTGTCATAAATTTCGATAGTAACGTTCCGATAAGTAAGCAATTTAGAGAAATACTGGATGTTTGGCAGGTAAGCTACCGAAAGTAAAACGTTTTCCGATCCAGACATGCAATCCTATAATTTATTAATCATACTCGCCAGATAACCGGCTCCAAAACCATTGTCGATATTTACAACACTGACTCCGCTTGCACAGCTGGTAAGCATTCCTAAAAGCGCCGATAATCCTCCGAAGTTCGCTCCATAACCTATTGATGTTGGTACGGCGATTACAGGTTTATCGACCATACCTCCCACGATACTGGGCAATGCTCCTTCCATACCGGCAACAACTATAATAACTTTGGCTTTTCTAATCTCGGCAAGATTATTATAAAAGCGATGAATACCTGCTACACCCACGTCATAATATCTTCTGACTTCATTATCGAAAGTCTCGGCTGTTATAGCTGCTTCTTCGCTTACAGCCATGTCGGATGTGCCAGCCGATACCAGTGCAATATGCGACGACGGTTTTTCACATATTTTTTTCCTGATCGTTATAGTGCGGGCTACGGGATTGTATTCAGCTTTCGGATAAATCGGTTTTATTTTATTGAATACTTTTTCATTAGTTCGGGTTATCAGAATATTATTATCATGTTCAAGCATATGTTTTACAATTCCAAAAATATGTTCAGATTTCTTATTCTGACCAAAAATAACTTCAGGATATCCTGTTCTTAACGAGCGGTGATTGTCAACTTTGGCATAGCCAAGATCCTTAGACTCAAAATTTTTAAATAATCCCACAGCTTCATCGATATCCAGTTTTCCTTCCTGTAATTGCAATAATATTTCCTTCAGTTTTTTCTCGTCCATTCTTATGTATTTATGATATTCATTTTCCGGTTCACTTCTTTGTAAATTTCCTGTAAGCTTACATGGGCTGTTTTAGCAGCCTGTGCACAATCTTCATATTCAGGTTTATACTTTATTACTTTCCCGTTCAAAACAGCTTCTTTAATTCTGATTTGACCGTATTGTGTATCGATCAGTTTCATATTTCGCTGTAACATTGATTTCGTGACAGCAGAATAACGCACACCCAGCGAAGTTGTTTCACGCAGAAGGATTTCTTCAATAATTGCCTGATCGGTATGAGCACACAGAACTTTCAACTGAATTGCAGGTCTCGACTTTTTCATAATAATGGGAACAATGAATACATCCTGGGCTTTGGCTTCGAAAAGTTTGTCCATGATATATTCGTAATGTTCAGGGTTCATATCGTCAATGTTACATTCCATAAGAACTGCTTCAGATTTTTCTGTTTGTAACATGTTTGTCTGATCAGTTTCTCCCTCGTATACTCGTAGTACATTGGGTATGGAAAAATCATGATACCCGATGCCATAAGCAGTTTTCCTGATACAGAAATCCTGGTTATCATTGAATTCGTTTACAAATACTTTCAGAATAGCTGCACCTGTTGGTGTTGTCGCTTCTTTATCAACTGTACCTTTCCTTACAGGTATTCCTTTTAGAATTTCCGCTGTGGCAGGAGCCGGTACCGGATAGGTTCCGTGGGTACAGTTAGTAAAACCGCTTCCCAGTTCAACGGTTGAACACATAATTTTTTCAGGATTCAGGTACTCAATACAGATTGCAGCGCCTATAATATCGACAATGGAATCGATAGCTCCGACCTCATGAAAATGAATTTCGTCTATCGATTTTGAGTGGATTTTCGCTTCAGCTTCGGCAATGCAATGAAACATCTCCAGGCTTTTTGTCTTAACATAATTACTTAACGAAGATGCAGCGATGATTTTCTGAATGTCCTTCAGGTTTCGGTGTTCCTGATGCTTGTGTTGATCATTATGCTTGTGATTACCGGTATGAGAATCCTGATGCTTTATGATCACTTTGGCTCTTGTACCGCTGATGCCCATTTTTAAGGAGGATTGGCATTCAACCTTGAAATCCTGAATTTTCAGTTTGCCAAGTTCTTTCTGAAGATGACCGAAAGGTACCCCGAGATCGATCAGTGCTCCAAGGTTCATATCTCCGCTAATGCCTGCAAAACAATCGTAATATAATATTTTCATTATTTTCGTTTACTGATTTCATTCATTGAGGACAATTTTCATTCCCGAAAATCGGTTATTCTTTTGTTAATTAAAAATCGAATTAAGAATCAGTTTAAATTGATTCTGTTTTAACAAAAATAGTCAGGAAAAACAGGTTTTATTCACTATTTTTCCAAAAATCAAATGTGCGGTATAAGATGAAAAGGAGAGATTTTATCAGAAAATCAGTTACTGCCTCGATTGCTTCGGGAACTTTATTTTCGATGGGCAGATGGAACTCATTGCTTGCAGCATCGAACAATTATGCAGAGGCATTCGATATGGTGGCTGTTAAAAACGGAGGACCTGCTGCTATGTTCGATGCAGGTATCGCTGCGTTGGGAGGAATAAGGACTTTTGTAAAACCCAATCAGACAGTGGTTGTGAAACCCAATATCGGGTGGGATGCTCCGCCAGAGCGTGCTGCGGATACAAATCCGGAACTTGTAGGAATTATTGTTAAAAGATGTCTGGAAGCCGGGGCAAAAAAAGTTATGGTATTCGATAATACCTGTGATGAATGGACTTCATGTTACAAGAATTCGGGTATAGAGAGAGCCGTAAAGGAAAACGGTGGTCAGATTGTGTCCGGGAAGGTGGAAGGAAATTATCATCCGGTCGACATTCCAAAGGGTAAAATTCTGAAAAATACAAAGGTACACGAACTGATCCTTGAATCCGATGTCTTTATCAATGTCCCTGTATTGAAAAATCATGGAGGAGCAACTATGTCGCTTGCCATGAAGAATTTAATGGGCATTGTCTGGGACCGTGGTTATTACCATGCAAATAATCTGCAACAGTGTATTGCCGATTTCGTTACGTTTCGGAAACCTGATCTTAACATTGTCGACGGATACCGGGTTATGAAACGAAATGGTCCGAGAGGAGTATCGGTTGCCGATGTGGCAACTATGAAATACCAGCTTTTAAGCAGCGATATTGTTGCAATTGATACAGCTGCCACTAAAATTTTTGGTATGGAACCAGAGAGGGTCCGGCACATCACCATTGCCGAAGAAATGGGTTTGGGTACCACAAATCTTGATTCGTTGAATATTAAAAGGATAACAATATAATGAGAGGTCAGCGTTGGTTAAGACCTGTGAGAATTGCCGTCGCATTGATTTTTCTCGCAGGATTTATCCTTATTTTCTCCGATGTAAAAGGCAAATTACCCTGGTTCAGCTATGAAGTGCTGACATCGTTCCAGTTTATACCTTCTCTTTTAAAGTTCCTTGTGTTACCCGGCATACTTACAGCCGGATTTATCCTGATTGTTATGCTGACCATTTTTTCCGGACGTGTATATTGTTCTGCCTTATGTCCTTTGGGCATACTGCAGGATGCCATTTCTTTTATCCGTGTCAGGATGCCCTTTAAAGCTAAAAGAAGAAAATTTAAAAAAGCCCTGAATTATATCCGTTATCCCATTCTGGGATTATCGGTTCTGTCACTTTTTTTTACCGGTATCCTGGCAATTAACTGGCTCGATCCGTATGCCAATTTTGGCCGTATTGCCTCTAGTTTCTTTCAGCCGGTATATATTGCCATACGAAATATTCTGTCCAAATTCCTTATGGCTCTTGATATATATACTGTTCAGCCTTTTGTGCAGCGGGTTTTCTACCCGCTTCCTTTTTTTATTGCGTTGTCGGTTCTGCTCCTTATTATAGCGATGGTTCTGTATCGCGATCGGTTATACTGCAATACAATATGCCCGGTAGGGGCTGTTCTGGGCCTTCTTTCAAAAGTCTCCTTTCTGAAAATATCAATTAAAAAATTGAACTGTACACAATGCGGGAAATGTCAGGTTGCCTGTAAAGCAAATTGCATCAATGTAAAACAGATGAGCGTTGATGAATCGCGTTGTGTCTCATGCTTTAACTGCATAAACGTATGCGACGATTCGGCCATTGGATTAAGAAAAGCTTGGATCACACCTGTTACCGAACAACCGGTTCATGATAAAACAAAACGTGATTTCCTCAGAGCAGGTTTGTTATTCCTGGGTGCATATCCCTTACTGGCAAAAGCTGAAGAAGGAGAAGAAGATCATCC
>CAYUAV010000281.1:0-5668 GCA_964442665.1 uncultured Bacteroidales bacterium | reverse complement strand
CATGAAGGTGCATTTATTTAGTATCAGCGGATTGAATTTGTATCTTGTAGCATAAGAAAAGTGCCATTTAAATAAAGCGGGACTTTTTCTTATTCCTTATTTCACAATAAAACTAACCTTTCCTCTCATACCATAATAATTAATTATTTTTGAATCGGGACTTCTATCCGATGAAAAAGATAATTACAATTATATTTGTCGTATTCCTTATCTCACAATGTGCATTTTCGTCTGTTAAAAATGTCGGATATGCCTTTGTTCAGAATTATTCTAAAGAGGTATACAAAGCAGGAACGCAGATATGGTCAATTGCTCAGGACCAGAGCGGAATAATGTATTTCGGGAATAATGCAGGTTTATTGACTTTTGACGGAAGTAGTTGGAGAACCTATGAAATACCTAATCATTCCATAGTCAGATCGGTATTAATACCTGGTGATGGGCGCATCTATGTCGGGGCATCAAACGATTTTGGTTATTTTTATCCCGATGCTGCCGGTCAGCTGGAATATCATTCGTTGTTAAGTAAAATACCAGCTGAATACCGCGATTTTGGAGAAGTATGGAAAATAGCGTCTCATCTGGGCGGTTATATTTTTCACTCATTTAACGCAGTATTTTTTTACAAGGATGAAAAAATAGACCTGATAAGCTTCAACCGGGTATTTCATTTTTCATTTGCTGTTGACGGAAATTTCTATGTCCGGGAAATCGGCAAGGGATTGTATAAGCTTTCCGGACTCAATTTTACACTGGTTAACTATACGGAGGACTTTGGAAATACAACCGTCATGAGTATTCTTCCCTACGATGAGAATACACTTTTGGTTGTTACACGTGAAAAAGGAATTTTTCTTGTCGACGATTTGGGAATTACACGATTTGCCGGTGAATTGCAGTCATATTTCGAGGAAAACCAGATTTTCAGTGCCATTGCCATCGATGAGGAATATATGGCATTTGGAACCGTTCAGGATGGAGTCGTAATTCTTGATCATAAGGGGTCTTTAATTCAGCGGATAAATCGCGATCGTGGTCTGCAAAACAATACTGTACTGTGTTTATTTGCTGACAAACAAAAAAATCTCTGGTTAGGTTTGGATAATGGGATTGATTATATACAACTTAATTCTCCGCTTTCAAACCTCGCTTATCAGAACGATGTCGGCGCTGTTTATGCCATCGAAAAAAATGGAAGTAGTCTTTATTTAGGAACAAACCAGGGACTTTTTTATACAAAGTGGCCACCGTCTGAACCCTTGCAGAATGATAAGATGGTTTTTCAATTCATCGATGGACTGCAAGGGCAGGTTTGGGCACTTTCAAACTTGCGCAATTCCATTCTCGTCGGTCATGATAAAGGCACATACACTATTAATGACAATCAATTCAAACAAATCAGTAACTATCAGGGAGGTTGGTCCTTTATTACTATTCCAGGGAATCCGGTAAATATTATCGAAGGGACTTATGCAGGTCTGCTGGTCTATGAATATAAACTGGTTCATGGAAAGCCCGGGTGGAAATTCCTCAGGAGAATCCCCGGATTTTATCAATCGTGCAAACAAATACAGTTTGACAAAAAAGGATTTTTGTGGATCGGTCATAGCTATAAGGGGATTTACAGATTGAAGATCGACGAAGCACTCGATACAATTACTGAAATAAGGCACTACACCGAGGAGTCGGGATTACCCACAACATACAACCTGAATGTACTTAAATTTTACGACCGGCTTATTATTGGTTCCGAAGGAGGTATTTACCTGTACGATGATAAAACCGATACTTTTCACCGTGATGAAACTTTATCAGCCTTATTTGATAACCGGAACGTGTATAACCTGATTGATGATGTCAATGGTGATTGCTGGTTTTTTATGAATAAGGAAATGGGGATATTGAAACCCACATTCGATGGTAATTACAGCAAAATATTCCTGCCTTTTCTTCCTATACGAAATAAATTAATTACATCCTACGAATGTGTATATACTATTGATAAATCGAATGTTCTGATATCGACCGAATCGGGGGTAATACATTTTGATCCGACATACGGAAAAATCTATAATGATAGCTATAAAGTGGAAATTCGCCGTGTCGAAATTCTACCCGATTCCCTGCTCTTTGGCGGCCATAACCTGCCCGGAACGGTTTCTATGATTCCGGAAATCGATAATAAATACAATGCCCTGCGGTTTACGTATTCGGCTTTATTTTATGAAATACCCGGAAATACCGAATATAGTATCATGCTTGAGGGCTACGACAAGGATTGGTCGGAATGGAGTCGCATACAGGAGAAAGAATTCACAAATTTACATGAGGGCTCATACAGATTCAGGGTCAAAGCGAGGAACATCTATGGTACTATAAGTGAAGCCCAGCCTTACGATTTTATTGTTCTACCGCCCTGGTATCGCAGCAGCCTGGCTTTCATATTCTTCTCCATATTCTTAATAGCGGTAATCGGAGTGACTATCATATTTGTTATTAAAAAGATTGAAAAAGAGAAACAAACCTTAAAGGAAAAACAGAAGATTACTTTAAGGGAAAAGGAAAAAGTATATGCTGAAGAAGCCCTTAAAGCAGAGCAGGAGATAATTAAGCTCAGAAATGAAAAGCTCGAAGCTGAAAATCAGAAAAACCTTACTGAACTGGATAGTAAGACCAAAGAACTTGCTTCTATTGCCATGCAGATTACCTATAAGAATGAATTGTTAAACCAGGTAAAACAAAAACTGATACGTGTTTCGGGAAAAATGCTCCACCGTGAATCAAAACAGCAGGTAGCGGATCTTATAAAAACGCTGGAAAAAGACCTGCTGGATCGTGAGGATTGGGAAAAATTTGAAATACATTTCGATCAGGTGCACGAAGACTTTCTGAAAAAGCTAAGAAAAAGTTTTCCCGAACTTACACCTAAGGATTTACGTCTGTGCGCTTATTTGAAAATGAACCTTTCAAGTAAAGAAATTGCGCCTATTTTAAATATTTCAGTCAGGGGAGTAGAAATCAGTCGTTATCGATTAAGGAAAAAAATGGGTTTACCGCGTGATACCAATCTGAATGATTTTATGATGAATTTTTAATGATTTTTGAGTATCCCTGCAACATGAATCTGTTTGAATAATTAGCCCTCCGGCAATACAAAAACCGGTTATTAAAATTTATTACGGTATATTTATATTGACAGTGAAAATACATTTTATTGTAAAAGTAATATGATGAGTTTTTGTTGAGTTAAAATGTTTCATGTTATCCTCTATAATTTATTTCTTCGGAATATGATCCGGGTGTTTCATATTCTTATTAGGATTTTAGTATTATTGGAAGGCGATAAAATTTTCATGTATGAGATTAGTGAAGGCGGTTAATTCAGGTATTCTTGTTTTCATGGTATTATCCTGTAACAGGAGTAATAATAGCGTTATATTATACGACAATGCTCTGGAACGAAGGGTAGATTCAGTGCTGTCAATGATGACCCTTGAAGAAAAAATCGGGCAAATGAGCCAGTTGAGCGGATTGGGAGAATATACCGGTCCCATAACCGATGGGCACTACTATCTTGATGCTATCAAACAGGGAAAACTGGGTTCGATGCTTAATATTAACGGGGTTACCTATACAAGGCAAATTCAGGAAATGGTCCTGCAGGAATCGCGTCTCGGAATTCCGATGCTGTTTGGATATGATGTGATCCACGGATATAAGACTATTTTTCCGGTCCCATTAGGAGAAGCGTGTTCCTGGGATCTTGAAGCCATTGAAAAATCGGCACGGGTAGCGGCAGTGGAAGCTTCAGCGGCTGGTCAGCACTGGACTTTTGCCCCAATGGTTGATATTGCACGCGATCCCCGTTGGGGGCGCATCATGGAAGGGGCGGGTGAAGATACTTATCTGGGTTCGCTCATTGCCGGGGCGCGTGTACGAGGTTTCCAGGGCGATGATTTATCGGCATCCAATACTATTGCTGCCTGTGCAAAACATTATGCTGCCTATGGTGCAGCCGAGGGAGGAAGGGATTATAATACAACCGATATGTCGGAACGCACCCTGCGCGAAATATACCTGCCACCGTTTAAGGCAGCTATCGATGCAGGTGTGGCAACTTTCATGACCGCCTTTAACGAAATAAACGGTGTCCCTGCCAGCGCAAATCCAATGCTTCGATATATCCTCAGAGATGAGTGGCAGTTTAACGGAATGACCGTATCTGACTGGAATTCCATAGGTGAACTCATACCCCATGGATTCGCTTCCAGCAGGGAAGAAGCCGCCATACTGGCTATGAAAGGAGGAGTCGATATGGATATGCAGGGATACATCTACTCCAAAGTACTCCTTAAATTGGTGAAGAAGGAGAAGATCCATGAATCCCAGATTGATGAGGCTGTCAGAAATATTCTGCGTCTGAAATTTCAGTTGGGTTTGTTCGACGACCCTTTTCGGTATTGCAACGAACAACGTGAAAAAGAAGTAATGCTGAACCCTGAGCATCGTGAAACAGCTCGCGATGTGGGACGAAAATCCATTGTATTGCTTAAGAATGAGAACAGGATACTACCCCTGTCAAAAACTATAAGAACATTGGCAGTAATTGGTCCGCTGACCGATGATGCTGATAATATTCTGGGCGGCTGGAGGGCGCTTGGCAGTTCCGACGATGCTGTCAGTTTACTGGCCGGGATTCGTGAAGCCGTCAGTTCACGCACAAGGATACTTTATGAAAAAGGGTGTGAGATTGAAGGGGACAACCGGTCCGGATTTGCAAGGGCTATAGCAGCAGCACGAAAGGCCGATGTGGTCATTTTGGCGGTTGGTGAATCGGCCTCAATGTCAGGCGAGGCACACAGCCGCTCCGACATTGGCTTACCCGGCGTACAGCCTGAACTGCTGAAGGAATTATTCAAAACCGGTCAACCCATAATTTTGGTGCTGATGAACGGCAGACCTCTGACCATATCCTGGGAGGCCGGACATCTGGCGGCAATTCTTGAAACCTGGCAGCTGGGAACTGAGGCCGGACATGCAATAGCTGATGTGCTTTTCGGCGATTATAATCCTTCCGGGAAACTGGCAGTTTCGTTTCCCCGGACAACAGGTCAGATACCGGTTTACTATAATCATAAGAGCACAGGCCGTTCGGCTACAAACGAGCTGAGATATACATCGAAATATATTGATACACCTATTGAACCCTTATTTCCCTTCGGGTATGGACTTAGTTATACCACGTTTTTCTATAACGACTTTAAACTCTCATCCGATACACTTCATATGGACGATACACTCCGGGTGAGTATACAAGTCACAAACACAGGGAATTACGACGGCGAAGAGATCGTTCAACTGTATATCAGAGATTACTTCGGCTCTGTTACCCGGCCTGTGCAGGAATTAAAAAGATTTCAGAAGATCTGGCTTAAAAAAGGTGAAACCAAGACTATTACTTTTAACCTTACATCCGGCGACCTGGCATTTTACGACATTCATATGCAATACAGGGCCGAACCGGGCGATTTCAGTGTAATGGTCGGAACAAGTTCGGAAGAGTATCTTCAGAGAGATTTTAAACTGGTTTGGTAAAAGGTGGCTTAAGTTTCCCTTCGCACCCTTAAAGGATTAAGGAACCCGGTCAGAAAAAAATTTACATGGGTAA
>CAYUAV010000280.1:0-5689 GCA_964442665.1 uncultured Bacteroidales bacterium | reverse complement strand
ATTCAAGTATTGAAATCACCTCTGAAAATGAAGTTGCCCCTGAAGGTACTTACTATGTTACAAATAGTAATACCTCCGGACCGGGTTCATTATTCGACGCAATAACTCAATCAAATTCCAACAGTGAAAATCTGCCTCACCAAATTTTATTCTGCGGGGAGAACCAGCCTTATACTATAATTATTGGTGAGGAAAGTGAAATATTGCCGGCAATCAATCAGCCAACCGTTATAGATGGCTCAGGATTAACGCAAATGCCAGTTGTGTCCATCCAAATGGGAATAAATACAGAATTCGTAATTGTTTTTGCTTTTGCAATTAATTCCAATGATGTCACGATACGTTCTGTCCAAATGGATTTTGCTCCTGCTATACAGAACAATTACTTTATAATGCCACTGATCATATCAGAAGGTGATGAAAATATTTCTATCGATAATACAATCATCAGATTTAGTAATAATTCAAAATTTCTTAATGCAATATTTTCAGTTCCCGGTCCATCGATCGATATATCACGTAATACAGTGATAGGTGTAGAGGGTCTTGAATATCCTCCTGTCCTGATTATTTCATGGGAGAATGTGTCTTGTTCCGGATGCGACCAACTCAGCCTGCCTCCTGCAATAACACACTGGGATCCGGTTACACGAACATTATCCGGTATAATTGGTGACCGAACTTCAGAATATGCCGATGGCGATATAATTGAAATTTTTTCTTTCGATCAGGCAACCTTAACTACATATTATCTTGGTCAGGCAATTTTAAATGGTACTCAGTGGACAAGCGAACCGCTTTTGGTAACCTCAGAAACACAGGTAATAGCCAATATAACCCATTCAGGTTCAACATCCGGTTTCAGCGGAGAGTATACAATAGCAGATTGTCCTCTAATCCACAGTGAGATAACCGCTTCCGATCCCTCATTCATCACCGGCATTTGTTCCGGCGAAGTAATTAATTCACCGATAACTTTAAGTGTTGCAGATACCTTTAATACTATTACCTGGTATAACGATGTTGACGAAAACGGGCAATATGATGCCGGTACAGACATGCTGTTGCTTGAAAATGAAGATACACTTGAGATCACCACTCCCGGTGTCTATTCAGTGGATGTTACAGACGAGAATGATTGTCAGGGGTATTCAAGTATTGAAATCACCTCTGAAAATGAAGTTGCTCCTGCAGGAACATATTTCGTAACAAATACCAATAGTAATGGTGAAGGTTCATTTATGAATGCGATCTTAACCTCCAATTCAAACGATGAAAATCTTCCCCATAATATAATATTCTGCGATTTCCTGTCCGGACAAGAAATTCTGATCGGGCAAAGCGTTGAAATAACACAGAATGTCATCATCGATGCCACGAACCTGCCGGAATTAATTAGAATAGTTAATAACAACCCATATTATACAAATGCAGTATTAACTGATTATTGCGAGATCAGGGGAATAGAATTCGAATTGCTGGCCGGTCTTGCTGTCGGTTACTGGAACAATTATGAGAACACGAAATTAGTATTGGAAGAATGTTTCCTGAATAATTGTACCCTCAATGCATGGGGAGATATCGAACTATATAATAATATAAGTAACCGTAACATTAATATAAACGGAACTTCGGACCATGCTATTATAGGAGACGCCCAACAGGGTGGTAACGAATTAAATCTACTTACTATTAATAATGCAAAAAAATCGATCCTGATCCGAAATAATACATTTATCAATATGCAATCGGATTTTTATTCAACTCTTCAGATTGTTCAATCTCCGAATGTCATTATAGGCGGATCGAACCCCAATGAAGCCAATACGTTCTATGTCAACTACCAGACAGAATATGTCAATCTATATCATGCTGACAGTACGGTTATTATAGGTAACAAATTTATTCATACCGAAGGTGAACCTTCTGCCTATTACGGAATGAGTATCACAAATTCCTCAAATTGTTATGTGACTAATAATGTGATTGAGAATGTACTGAACGGCATCCGGATTTCAGTAGACGATGTTACCGGAGACGAATTTTTATCTGATTATAACCATCTCTCCCAAAATATTATTACCGCAGAACAACGAAATATCTATTTGGATCCCTCAGGTAATCCTTCTTTTCCTCCCAATCAGGGAAAGAAATCCCCGATAATAGTAAGCTATAATTCAAATAGTAATACACTTGCCGGTACAATCAATCCATTGAACGGACATGCAGGAGATAAAATTGAAATATTTTCAACAGATGATGAGGGCATAAGCTCAATCCAGTTTCTTGGAGAAACTACCGTGGATGCAGAAGGCAACTGGATCTTCCCAGGTATACCTGATGGTATTGAATACGTATTTGCTACTATTACTGATACCCTGGGATATAATGCCCCTAATCTGGAAAATACTTCCGAATTCTCCGAAGTATATGCCCTGAATGAATGTGAAGCTGTTCCGGTAACGATCACTGCTTCCGATCCTGCATTCATCACCAGTCTATGTTCCGGTGAAGTAATTAATTCGCCCATTACTTTAAGTATCTCAGGTACTTTCAATACAATTATCTGGTATACTGATATTGATGAAAACGGGCAATATGATGCCGGAACGGATCTGATGTTGCTGGCAGATGAGGATACGCTGGAGATCACTGTTCCCGGTACCTATTCGGTGGATGTTACGGATGAGAATGGTTGTACGGGACATACAAGTATTACCATAGCCAGTGAAACAGAAGCCCTTCCCGATGGTATCTATTATGTTACAAACAACAATACCTCAGGTGAAGGTTCATTGTATGCCGCCATAGAAGCTTCCAACTCGAATGACGAAAGTCTTCCCCATACAATTCTTTTCTGTGAGGAAGCTTCCGCATCACCTTTGTTGATCAATTCTTCCGAGTTCATTCTTCCTACGGTTATTAAGCCGGTTAACATTGACGGTACTAACCTGGCAAATCCGTTTACAATAGAATTGGATCAGGAAGGGGAAACTCTGTTCTCCATTGAATGTTCCGATGTAAGCCTCAGAGGATTGAGATTGATCGATCTGAATCCCGACTCATGGTCCACTGCCATAAATGCAGAGGCAGGCGCCCAAGAAAGTGGTTTATTACTATCCGGGAACGAAATAGAGAACTTCGGATCGGCCATGAATTTCGAAGATTATTCAAGTATTACAATTCTTAATAATATCATTTCCACAATCACACCGGATGCGGAGGCCATTAATTTATCCAACTGCTCTAATGTAATGATCGGTTCAAATTCTGAAAGTGGAAACTTTATCGAAGGATACGGTTTTGCTATAAATTCCTATATCGTATCCGGGATGGAAATCAAAGGAAATACAATTCTTTTGCCCCATAATACTTCGGATGGTTCTTATGGTTTAAGCTTCTATAGCACAAATAATACGATAATAGGAGGAACTCTGCCTAATGAGAGTAATACCATTGCAGCTGATATATATCTTGAATTTGGAGAATGCGATAGTATTGTTGTGGAGAATAACTTCCTGGGACTGACTTCTGAAATTCAGTTTTTTGATTTTGACTATAGCAGCGACCGACAAATTATAAATGAATCTGAAAATATACGATTTACAAATAACAGAATAGGATATTATACTGTAAATGAATTTGCCGCTTATGGAGGACCAACAGTTACATACAGTCAGAATATTTTTCTCAGCAGAAATAATGATACTGAAGCAAAACCTCTGGGATGGTGTACGGAATCAGATTGTTCCACGTTGGGATACCCTATTAAAGAACCTCCGGTCATCACTTTGTGGGATAATGACACACGAACCGTATCGGGTACTACTGATATTGGTAAGACTGCAGAAGCCGGTGATATTGTGGAAGTATTCAGCAGTGATATTAACGGATTGAATGCATATCAGTATCTGGGCAGTTCAGTTGTTGATGCTTCAGGTACATGGTCACTCGAAGGAATACCATCTCTTCCAGAAGAACAACCGGCACTGATAGCCACTATAACCGATGCTCCCGGGAGCAATAGTCCTGATTTTGAAGGTACTTCGGAATTCTCTGTACCACTGCCGACAATATGCCAGGTAAGCATTACGGCTTCAAATGATCATTTCATTGAAATATGTGGTGAAGAAATAGCAAATGATACTATTATACTACGTCTTGAAGATTCTTATTCATCGGTGATCTGGTTTACAGATACCGATGGTAACGGTTCCTATGATGCGGGGATTGATAATTTACTGGCAACCGATATCGACTCCCTTAGAATAATCCAACCGGGAGAATATTTTGCTTCGGTACTATCAGCAAGCGGCTGTAATGGCACTGGCAGTATACTTGTAAACAGTCTCCCTCCGACCGATGAAGACGGATATTATATAGTTACAAACAGTAATCTCGACGGAGAAGGATCTCTAAAGGCAGCTATTGAAGCATCCAATGCCAATAATGACGGGAAACTTCATAAGATCCTCTTCTGTAAGGCCAATGAGCCATACCATCTAATATTGGACGATCATGAAGAACCGCACGGATCATTTTCACTACCTGCTATTAATGCAGCCATTGTTGATGCTACCAATCTGAGTCAGCCATTTGAGCTGGAAGGTACTGTTCCATTTACCAGCTATACATTTGGTGCCATAAAATCAGTCCTTAAAGGTTTCTATATTCATAATGCTTACTATGGTATACTTGGTCAGGGTTATTCTATTTCGGAAATTTCAAATTGTACGGTAAATGAATGTACTTATGGAATAAATTCAGATTATGAATATTTTACAATTTCTGATTGTATTATTGGTCTGGATACCAGCGGTCATTATAAAAGACCTAATTATGTTGGTATATATTCTCCCGGTGCGTCCAGATTAAAAGTTAAAAATTGTGTTATATCAGGTAATGATAAGGGACTCCTTGGAAATTTCGATCCTATCAGCAATAGTTATATCGGTACTGATATTGATGGAATGGATTCCATTTCCAATAAGATAGGTATTGAAGGAACTATTTCCACAATAACCAATTGTATTATCGCCGGTAACGAAATCGGAATATTAGCGGACGTCAACGGTATTACTTACCCCGAATATCTCGAAAACATAGCCGAGATTTCAGACAATACTATCGGATTCAACAAATCCGGCATGCCATTGGGAAATACAATCGCTGGTATAAATATCAGGCAGGGGCAAAATGCACTAATAAAAAATAATACCATTGGTAATTCTCAGTATGGAATTTTGTTAGGTAAAGATCTGACCGATCCGACTTACAATAACTATAAAGCAAAGTATATTACCCTTTCACAGAATACTATCGTTAATTCTACCGATCCCATTGACTTGAATATTTGCGATGATGGGTATGTGACGAATGAAAATAAGCAACCTCCGGTAATTTTAACGGCAATCTATACAACCGGTATTATAACCGGAACAACTGACCTGGGTCTTGGAAGCCCTGCACCTACAGCTCATGAAAACGATAAAATAGAGATCTTCCGGACTGATGAAGGAGGTCTGAATGTCTTTGAGTATCTGGGTTACGCAAATGTCGCACCGGATGGTACATGGGAAGTTATTCTGCCTCTTGAAGGGGTTGAATATATTGTGGCGACTATTACAGATGCTACCGGTTTTAATCAGCTATATTATTATGAAAATACTTCCGGTCTCAGTGAAAGAAT
>CAYUAV010000279.1:0-5697 GCA_964442665.1 uncultured Bacteroidales bacterium | reverse complement strand
GCAGGTATTCTTGCATTTTATTAAGCTGGTCGGTAAAAATAAAAAAGTTAAAAACCTTTTATTTGAATTTTTGTTAATAAATCGTAAACCTTTTACTGTTAAGAACGTACAAATTGATACTATCTTTAATTTGTATGATATATATCATCAGAATGTTGTAATGCAACTCATCATGAATTTCTTTCATTACAACATCGAGTAAATTAAATTTGAAAACAGATAAGCAGTGCAATTCTCATAGTTGGGTTTAGTTAGATTTAGGGTTAATTGTGAAGATGATTTTCAGAGGAGTGTTTAGTTTTAGGTGAAAAAGCCCCGGCAAATAATGCCGGGGTTTTTTTTATTGCTATAAAGGAAATAATGATAAAAATCATCAATATCTAATAGCTAATATCATTATAAATTATATGATACTAAATGTATTACCAGTTATCTTTAAATATGAAAGTTTAAGTTCTTTTCATAGCTAAATAAGTTTAGCGAAAGGTAATTAGGGTTACAAATTTTCTTTTCAGCTGTAGGTTAATATTTGATAGGGTTTATTAGTTTTAGGTGAAAAAAGGCCTCCTCCCGGAGGCCTTTTTTTTATTTTTGATCTCAAAAGATTATCACTCTTTGTCATTTCTGACATATTTAAACAAAAAATTATAATTTCCCCGATTAATTATTTTAATTGGAGTTAACTAAATATTTCATAAAATTGTTAATTTTCAAAAAACATATTTCATGCTGCACTTTGCCAGGTATACAGTATCGATAGTATTTTGCCTTCAATTATTCCAATTTAATGTATCCGCCTCCGATTATAAGATCATCGATAAGCTGAATAAATATGATGTCAAATTTTATTTCCTCAACCTGGAAGTCAGTAATCTCACAGAGTTTATAGAAGGTAGTACTTCCATACTGGTTGAAACTATAACTTCAGATATTGATACGATTTTCTTTGAACTGACAGATAGTGCCCAGGTGGATTCCGTGCTTGTCGAAAGCGAGCACGCCGACTTCATTCATACAAATAATCTGTTACAAATAGTTTTGAACGAAATTTCAATTTCCGGCGAGAAGCTGTATATCGAAATTTATTACCGCCTGGCTGACAGCGATCCTAATTTGAACAGGGGCGTTGGTACCAAAACTATAGCCGGCGGTAAATCGGTTACATGGACCCTTTCCGAACCATTTTATTCGTATAACTGGTTCCCCTGCAAGCAGGTTCTGGAAGATAAAGCCGACTCCCTGTATCTTTTCTTTACCGTGGCCGACAGTTTGATGGTCGGTTCAAACGGTTTATTGACTGCTATTACAGAACTGTCTGATGGCAGGCGACGGTTCGAATGGAAAAGTTTTTACCCAACGGATTATTATCTTATTTCCTTTGCTGTTGCCAATTATCTCGACTATAGCTTTTATACAAAAATGAGTGATACTGATTCAATTCTGGTGCAAAATTATGTTTATAACGACAGTACATTTTTTCTTTCCAATAAGGACAAAATTGATGCAACAGGAAATTTGCTGAAGGTTTTCCAGGATCACTTTGGTCCCTACCCTTTCAGCAATGAAAAATACGGACATTGTATTGCTCCTATAGGCGGAGGAATGGAACACCAGACCATGACAACACTGGGGAACTTCGGATTTACCCTTATAGCACATGAACTGGCTCACCAGTGGTTTGGCGATAATGTGACATGCCAGAACTGGCAGGATATATGGATCAATGAAGGATTTGCAAGTTATTGTGAATATATTGCCATTGAAAACCTGGGGACCGAACAGGAACTCCAGGAATGGCTTTCGGAAGCCTTCAATCTTATTGTTTCGGAACCTGATGGTTCCATATATGTTCCCCAGAGTGATTCGACCAGCAGCAGCCGGATTTTTAATTACAGGCTGACATACCGTAAAGGAGCTTATATGATCCATATGATCCGTCATGAACTGGGAAATGACAAACTGTTTTTTGAAGTATTAAAAACATACCAGGAACGATATAAAAACAGCGTTGCCAGTGTCTACGATTTTGTTTCTGTTCTTCAGGAGGTATCGGAAAGAGATTTCAGCACATTTTTTAACCAGTGGTATTTTGGCGAAGGATATCCGATATTAAGTTTTTACTGGAATCAGCATAGCGATACTCTTACGGTCAGGGTAGAACAGGAAGTATCTGCCCCGTTAGTGACTCCATTTTTCGATTTATTAATCGATTTCAGGATCAGTTATCTGGGTGGCGATACACTGGTACAATTTCGTCAATCCTCGCCCGGAGTTGATTTCAATATGGTTTTAGACAAAAAAATATACCAGATAATCCCCGATCCCTATAATAATTTGCTCGCGGAAATCGAAACTGTTATCAGAGAACATATTAATGATTCCACAGTAAGATTTGCCGTATTTCCTAATCCATCGACCAACGAAGTTTACATTGAGAATTATGATATCGGCCTTCCGTTTACGGCTAAATTGTACGATTCAAAAGGAGCATTTATTGATGAAACGAAAAATTCCGGTGCTTTCGGAAGTTTCAATATTTCTGACCTTGCTCCGGGAATCTATCAAATAATTGTATGGCGTGAGCAGTATAAAGAAGTTTTCAAAATAGCCAAATTATAATAGCTATTTCAGGAGAAATTTTGTTATTTGCTAAAAATTTCAAATTATCTGTCCGGCGTGCAACGACAAATAAAATTTATACGATCCAACTCAGCTTTTCTCATTCCCTATGCATTTCTTGCAGTTTTCCTAATACCTGTTTTTATTCTTGTAGCAAAGAATTCATTGCATCTGTTAATTAATCGGTATCATTCACCATTTGCGGATTTTTCGTTCAAATACCTGACATTTCTCGGCGATGGTGTTACGCCTTTTCTGATTGCTTTGATATTCCTCTTTTTTTCATTCAGGAAGGCAATAGAAGTAGCAACCGCCGGAACCTTAGCCGGATTAATTGGCCAGTTCCTGAAACGAATTGTTTTTCCGGAGATAAAACGTCCTTACGCTTTTTTCAAAGATTTACCGGATTTTCACATAGTACAGGGAGTTGAAATGCATTCTTCTTTCAGTTTCCCTTCGGGACATGCAGCCACTATTTTTGCAACATGTCTTATTATCGCTGGTTTTACCACTAACAAACCGTTGAAATTTATTCTGTTCCTGGTAGCTGTATTCGTTGGTTTTTCGAGAGTATACCTGTCGCAGCATTTTTTGATCGATATGTACGCCGGATCATTTATCGGTATTTTATCTGCCCTGGCAATTTTTGTCATATTTGACAGGACAAAAGCAAAATGGCTCGATAGTTCATTATTAAAGGTTTTAAAAAATGGCCGGTAATGAATAATAGACACATTCTTTACCAAATAATAATTGCATTAGCAGCGGCGCTGCTGTTCATCCCATTACTGGGTAAAGTTCACCTGTTTGACTGGGATGAGATCAATTTTGCCGAATCGGCAAGAGAAATGATACTTACCGGCGATTATCTGAATGTCAGAATCAACTTCGAACCATTCTGGGAGAAACCTCCCCTGTTTATATGGCTGCAGGTATTATCAATGAAGCTTTTTGGGATCAACGAATTTGCTGCCCGTTTTCCCAATGCGATATGCGGAATAATTACTTTGCTGGTACTGTTTAATCTGGGCAGAAGACTTTACGATAATAAATTCGCATTACTCTGGACCCTGGCTTATGCAGGATCGGTACTTCCTTTTTTCTATTTTAAGTCGGGTATCATCGATCCCTGGTTCAATCTTTTTACATTCCTTGGTGCGGTTTTCTGGATTTTTGCAATCGATAGTAAAGACAACAGTAAGAAATATTTTCATTGTTTTCTCTCGGCCATATTTCTCGGATTAGCTATGTTGACAAAGGGACCTGTTTCTATTCTGGTTTTTGGTTTGCTTGCCGTAACACTGATCCTTCTGAACGGTTTCAGGATTGGCCTGAACTGGAAACAACTTACTGTCTTTGTTCTGTTTCTGATTATTATCGGTGGATTCTGGTTTATTTTACAGATCGCCACAGGCAATTATGATGTGATCAGAGATTTTATTGCATACCAGATACAGCTGTTTAAAACAAAAGATGCCGGTCACGGCGGATTCCCCTTATATCACTTTATTGTCCTGGTTTTCGGCGTATTCCCTGCTTCCATTTTTGCCATACAGGGCCATAAATATAAAGGCAATAAAGACCTGAAGAAAATTATGCATACGGCAATGATCGCTTTGTTATGGATTGTTCTTTTGCTGTTTTCCATTGTGAAGACTAAAATTATCCATTATTCATCGCTCGCCTACTTTCCGATTACATTTCTGGCTGCTTATTCCGGCTACAACATAATTAATGGTAAATTCAGGTATCGACTATGGCAAAAAACTGCTGTCGCCATCGTGGGAGGAATTGTATCACTGATCATTATTCTGCTTCCTTTTCTTTATGCGAAAAGAGATTTGCTGATCAGTAAAGGATATATAACCGACACATTTGTTATCGGGAATCTTCAGGCCGATACAGACTGGAACTTTTTTATTTCCTATATAGGAATAATCCTGATAGCAGGTATTATCATCTCTTTTGTCGAAGCCCGGAGCAATAAAGTATTTAGCCTAGCTTCTCTTTATATATCAACAATGATTTTTGTATTTCTGTCTATGCTATTTATTACCCGGGGAGCAGAAAAAATATCGCAGTATGCTGCCATTGAATTTATCAGGAGTAAAGCCGGAAGCAATGTTTATATAAAAACTTTTTATAAAAGTTATGCCGTTCTGTTCTACGGCCGGCAAAAACAGCCTGACAATATCAGGGTTTTCGATAAAAACTGGCTGTTAAAAGGCGATATTGACAAAGATGCCTATTTTATACAACGTGCAAACAGAAAAGAGGAAGTACTGGAAAGATATCCGGAGCTTATATTACTGGGTGAAAAAAACGGTTATGTATTTTTTCTGCGAAAAGCCAATAAACAATAGATAATTTAGAATGATCGGGACAAAAAAAATTACAGTGGTATTACCTGCATATAATGCGGAACAAACACTCGAAATGACTTATAACGAAATTCCTTTCGACATTGTCGATGAAGTAATCCTGGTCGATGATGTCAGTAATGATAAAACAATCGATAAAGCAAAAGAACTTGGAATAAAGCACATTATCAGGCATCAGAAAAATACGGGATACGGCGGAAATCAGAAATCGTGCTATAATAAGGCTCTGGAGCTTGAATCTGATATTATTGTAATGCTTCACCCCGACTACCAGTATACCCCTAAACTCATTCATTCGATGTGCTATCTTATTGCGAACGATATCTATGAAGTAGTGCTGGGATCAAGAATTCTGGGAAGAGGAGCACTTAAGGGAGGAATGCCGTTTTACAAATACATCGCTAACCGGCTTTTAACGTTTATACAAAATATTCTGATGAATCAGAAATTATCGGAATATCATTCCGGATACAGAGCATTTAGCAGGAAAGTGCTCCGATCGATAAATTATGCCGGTAATTCCAATGATTTTATTTTCGATAACCAAATGCTTGCGCAGATCTTTTATAAAGGATATGAAGTAGCCGAAATTACCTGTCCCACTAAATATTTCGAAGAAGCCTCTTCAATTAATATTAAAAGAAGTATTATATACGGGATTGGTGTTCTCTGGGTCTCAGTACAATATTTACTGCAA
>CAYUAV010000278.1:0-5709 GCA_964442665.1 uncultured Bacteroidales bacterium | reverse complement strand
ATATCGAGGCATAGCCGCTGATTATTATTTAATTTATGAAGATATATCACTAAATTTTCTTCCAGTTGGTTTTCTTCATCATACAGATGCATATCACCATTATTTTCCATACGATCCGATCCCATAATTTCAATGCCATCGGCAGGAATTTCGTATTTTTTTCTGCGAAGCTCCATCAGACAGGTGTTGCGGGCAACCTTATATAACCACGATTTAAAATATTGTATTTCGAATTTTCTGATTTTTTCCATCAGACCTTCAAAAATAACCATTACCGTGTCCCTTGCCTGTTCTTCGTTCCTGAAATATTTCATACATAACCCGTACACCAGATGAACATATCGTTCAAAAAGTTCATCGATGACCTCATTCTGCTTGTTCCTTTTAAGATACTGAACAAGCTCCTCGTCGCTCATCCCCTTAAATCTGCGTCTGTTACTGAAACTAAGTATGAATTTCCGGCTCATGAATCAGAAGCGTTTCCGGTAAAATAGTTATTTCAACCGGGTTCGTGTGATCTATAAGTTCAGTCAAATATAAATAAGAATTTGGATGCATGAATAATTAATTGTCAAACGGTACATTGCATGAACGGAAGTTACAAAATTAACACACAAGTGAATAATGTTCTGAACCAGGATTATATTCCCCGTTTCCATTTTTTCATGCTGTTATTAAAACTTTATACACCACTGCCTTAGCCGTCAATTTTGATGGTGAGAGCTTTCAAATAATACAATATTCATTAGGGTTTGTGGAATTTTTAACAACGCAGCATCTCAAGGGTAAAGAACTACATGTCGAACCTAAAAACGCAAGTCATGTTCTCAAAAAAAACAGAAAAAGCAAATCTCGAAAACAAAAAGATCTTGTTTTTTGAGGTAGGAATGGTGCTGACTCTCGCAGCAGCCCTGGTAGCCATTGAATGGAACAATGCCAAATCGCAGACATCCTACATCGCTTATAACGGCGATGGTTCTATTCCTGAGGAAATCGATATGATCATTACGCGACCGGAAAAGAAAAAAGAAATCAAGCCCCCCGAACTTCCCAAGATTGAGATCATTGAAAATGAAACGGAAATCGAAGAAGAAAATTTCGACTTCAATGTTGAAACTAAATGGGACGAAAACATTGAGTTCATTCCCTTCGATTATGCGGATGAAAAACCTGAACCTATGGAATATGTATTTTTTGCAGAAAGAATGCCGGAATACGATAACGGAGGATTGGAAAACTTCCGTAGGTTCATCCAGCAGATCGTCGAGTATCCTCAGGCTGCCATCGAACACGGCCTGGAAGGTAAGGTATTCGTAAAATTCATAGTCGATAAAAAGGGATACGTCACCAACATTGAAATTCAACGGGGTATCCATCCCCTGCTCGACAATGAAGTGATCGCCGCTATTAAGAAATCGCGCCGTTGGAAACCCGGTATGCAGGGCGGTATGCCGGTAAATGTCGCCATGTCGATGCCCGTTGTTTTCCGTCTGCAACAATAACAGTTGCACATTTTTATCGATGAATTAATATACAGGCCACTCCGTTAAATCGTTAGATGTATCATTTTATCACATCACACATTCCTGAATTGCTATAATTCAGGAATTTTTTTTCTGAGTTCTGCTAAAACGATAAACTATACCATCGAAATGAAATAAGCGCGAGTTTGCATTACGTTTAAGCTATAATGCATATCAGTCGGGACATGCAAGAGTTTATTAAATCATGATTTTTGTTAATAAATAAAGGCCAAACTTAAACTACAGATCGGCCATATTTAGTAAACTTACCGAACTTATATGACAAAAAAGTTTGGCATTTTTCTGGCTCTGAGTCTCTGGTGCGCAACACTCTTCGGAGGCATTGGTAATCATCAGGATAGTTTCGTTGTTGGGCAGAACCGCACGACACTTGAAGACAGTGTTGATTATTTATTGCATCTGGCTTCTGTGAATCTTGATCTGTATCCTCAGAGGGCATTCACCGATGCAAGTATCGCAAAACAAATAAGTGCCCAGCTGAAATGGGATGATAAAAAAGCACTGGCATGTAAATACATGGGTGAAGCCAAGATCAATCTGGAAGATTATTACCAGGCAAAAAAATATCTTACGGATGCTATCGGATATTTTACAAATGAAACTCCAAAAATTCTGGGCGATTGCTACTATTTGCTCGCCAAGGCCGAATATTACCTGGCTGAATATGAAGAGGCCAATAAAAACTACAGAGAAGCGATAACCCTGTTCGAAAAAACAAACGATCAGAGGAGAATCGCAAATACCCTCCAAAATATCGGCCTGCTATATCATGAACTGGACGACCTGGACAAAGCCTCGCAATATTACAAAGCAGCATTGGATATCAATGAGGAGCTTAAGAATGATACCAATATTGCAGGCCTGTATCAAAATTTGGGAATCATCCATTACCGGAACAAGAATTTTGACACGGCACTCGATTTCTACGAAAAATCGATTCATATGTATCAGCAGCTGGCCGATACACAGAATATAGCCATCACATTCAGTAACATCGGTCTGATTCAGCTGCAGCAGGAATATTACGATGAAGCATTTAACACTTTTAAAAAATCGTACGACCTTTTTGAAAATACCGGTTATCGCCTGGGTAAAATGTGGGCGCGTCATAATATGGGCACTGCGAAACTCTGGCAACGGGAATATACCCCTGCAGAAAAGTACTATAAGGAAAGTCTTGCACAGGCCTACGCCTTAAATAATCCTGAGGGTATTATGTCAAACCTGAATGCCCTCTCCGATCTGATGGCCCAACAGGGCAATTATGAACAGGCCTTCTTTTACTACCTTGATTATACCGAGCTTCGCGATTCAGTCCAGGTTCTGGAATCGAAGGGGAAAATAGCTGAACTTGAAGCCTTATATAACCTTGAATCACAGGAGAAACAGATCAATGAATCGTTGATTGTATTGAAAAGGCACAAGGTACAGAAGATAGGATTCATAAGTCTGATCATACTTATTTCTGCAGCATCGGTTATAATTTATCTGGCCTATCGGAGAAAAAAACATGCCGAAGTAGAAATTTATTCCGATAAATTAAATCTGGAAAATGTTCTGGTAGAAAAAAATAAAGAGCTTGAGACACAGATCATGGAGCGTAAAATAGCCGAGGAATCCGATAAGTTGAAATCTGCTTTTCTGGCAAATATGTCGCATGAATTGCGGACTCCCATGAATGCTATTATAGCTTTCTCAAATTTTCTGCGCGAACCTGATCTGCCGGAAAGCAAGCGCGATGAATACCTCGATCATATATCCAATGCAGGCGACAATCTTTTACATCTGATCGATGATATTATTGATATTGCCAAGCTTGAAGCCAAACAGCTTAAGATATCCATTGGCCCGGTAAACATAAGTCGAATGCTTCGGGAACTGAAAAAAGTATTTCAGAAAATAAAGAGTAAGAGTAAATATAAAGCCGATCTTGTTCTGAGTATAGATACGAAAAATGATTATATCATCAATACCGATGTGCTCCGGGTGAAACAGATCCTCAATAATCTTATCGAAAATGCCTTTAAGTATACACCCCACGGAATTATCGAATTTGGAGTCAAACTTACCGAAGAAGGTATGCTTTTCTTCGTGAAAGATACGGGAATAGGAATTCCTTACGAGAAACAGGACAAAATTTTCGATCGGTTCCTGCAAATCGATTCGGAACTGAACCGGAAATTCGGTGGAACAGGCCTGGGTCTTGCTATTTCCAAAAATCTCGCAGAACTTCTCGGAGGAAGAATCTGGGTAGAATCAGAGCCTGATAAAGGAAGTGCATTTTATGTGCTTATTCCGGCCAACGATCTTAGAACGGTTGAAGTTTCAGGTCCCGATCTGTCACAAATGAACAAGCTGGTAAATGAAAAAAACTATAACTGGGCCACAAAAACCATCCTCGTTGCCGAAGATGAAGAATTAAACTATAAAGTCCTGAACTCTTGTCTTTCAAAGACAAATGCCCGAATATTGCGGGCTTCCAACGGCGAAAAAGCGGTTGAGATGTGCAGAAGCGAAAAAATCGATGTGGTACTCATGGATATACAAATGCCTGTAATGGATGGCTATGAAGCTGCCTCACGCATAAAGGCACTGAATACCGGAGTTCCTATTATTGCTCAGACTTCCTATGCCATGGCAAATGAAAAGGAAAGATGTATCGACGCAGGATGCGACGATTATATTACTAAACCTCTTGATCTGGATAAATTAATGTCATTGATAAATAAGTTTATTGTCTGATCCGGATTTTAACTCTGATTGCTGAAACAATTGGAGTTTCTTCATTTATTTTCGTATCTTTTTACTAAATAATCGTAAGTATGAAGAAAATTCCAATTATAATAACTCTTGTCATACTTGTGCTGTTTGCCGGCATTTGGCTGGCACGCAATCCGATAGCCCGAAAGTGTAATGAAAAAGGATTACAGTATTATAATACTGCAAATTACAGCATGGCTGAAAAATATTTTATCAAGGCAACACGCTGGAAGAAAAATTATCGCGAGGGTCTGATAAACCTGGTGAAAACCCGGCTCGAAATGCAAAAGACCGGGGAAGCAGAACAGACACTGGTTAAACTGATCAGCATCTCTCCCCGTCATGCCGAAACACTTGCGCTTCGGGGCCAACTCAACGTACTCCTGAATAACTACCAGGAAGCATTACAGTTACTTAACCAATCCATTGCTTCCGACAGCCTGCTGGCATACAGCTACTATTACCGGGGTATTGTCAATTCCAACCTGGGTAATCTTGAAGCAGCTGCAGCCGATTATCTGAAAGCCCAGATGCTGGATAAAAACAATACAGGAGCATTACAAAAAGGAGCTGTTGTGCTAAGCAAACTGGAAAACTTTGAAGCTGCCATAGAAAACTATAATAAACTGCTGGAGCTTGACCCCACCAATACCACGGCGTTTTTCCAGCGGGGAAACTTTAAAATGGAGATTGGTGATTATGCCGGCGCTATCGACGATTTCGGACAAACCATAAAACTAGATAAAAACTTTGCTGAAGCTTTTTATAACCGTGGTAAATCATATATTATACTGGAAGAATACAGCAAAGCGATTCCTGATTTTTTACATTCGACAGAATTGAATTTTAAATCCGACAGTTCATATTATAATGCCGGTCTCGCCTCACTAAAAGATAATCAGCCCAGGCAGGCAAAGAAATATTTGCTGCACTGCATTGCAGCCGATAAGAATATCGGACTTACAAGCAAAGCTTTTCATCTGCTTGGCGTACTTGAAATGATGCAGAATAATAGTTCAGCTTCCATCGGTTACTTTAACCGGTCGATCAAACTTGACAGTACTTTTGCCGACGCATACTACAACAGGGGAATTGCCTACGGTATGATCAAAGAATACCGGAAAGCCATACGCGATCTGAATAAATGTATTGAACTGGGAAATACTTCCCCCGATGTGTATTTCGCGCGCGGTGTAAACAAAATCAGCTTATCGAATTATTCAGCGGGATGCAACGATCTGGTCCGGGCCGAAAAGCTTGGACATCAGCAGGCAGCAACAATGAGAAAACAATACTGTAAACAATTTCCATAATGCGATATTATTCTATCACCATAGGTTTATTACTTGCGATAACAACCACACTTCGGTCTCAGGATAATATTATTGCCGAAAATATATACAGC
>CAYUAV010000277.1:0-5718 GCA_964442665.1 uncultured Bacteroidales bacterium | reverse complement strand
TACGTCGTTAGTAATCACTTTATGGTCGAGATAATCGGCTTCGATCTCCAGGCATCCCCTGTCATCGGCTGAAAAACGGACACCGGGAATTGCCCTGTATGCGTGTTCATGTTCGGTACCGCTTATTCTTCGGATCGCTACATGGGAACAGGTCTCAGCCATACCATACGTAGCATAAACCTTATTCGGCAGGTCACGCAACATAACTTCCAGTTCATCACGAATCTCAGCTCCGCCTATGATCAATTTATGAATTCGTCGTAACGTTTCGATCGAGTTTAATGAATTGTAAGCCTGCAACGGAACCATGGCGCAAAATTCAATATTGCCAAAATCTGTCAGATCGGGCATACTCGTGGGCTCGGCGAGCACCAGATTTAATCCGCCAACAAAAGCTCTTACAATCATCATCTTTCCGGCTATATAATCGATTGGGAGGCATAATAGCACTGTATTTCCGAAATGTAAATTAAATATTTTACAGGTTTTCCGCGCGGACACTACCATTGAATTCTTCAGAAGTTTAAGTTTTTTCGGATTTCCTGTTGTTCCTGAGGAGGTTTGCCATACGAAATCCTTATCATCGATCCATTCCTCAATGAATGAATAGACCTTTTTTTCCCACTCCGGCACACTCTTGTCATCCTTTATATTTTCACATAAATCCAGAAGTGCATCAAGCGGATAAATTTTATTATTGATCAGTAAGCCATGTAGATTATCTTGCATCGACTTTTTATTTGTTAACAAATATGGAAAGATTCCACTTTTTTCGCGGGAAATAATACAACTTTTCTCCCACAAGTGCAAGGGGTGATTCTATATTATTTACAAACATAGTACCTGTACCTAATCCCTGAACCATCGGATTTTTTAACGTGTAAGTCCATTGTGCAATAACATTCAGACCAATATTCGTTTCCAATGATGAGGTGACCCACCATCCTATTTCCTGTTCGTTAGCCGCTTCAATCCACTCCAGACAGGAATTTATACCGCCTAACAATCCCGGTTTAAGAACAATGTATCTCGGGTTCACAATTTTGAGTAATTGCTTCTTATTCTCGAGCGGATATTTGCCTATCAGTTCCTCATCAAGGGCTATGGGTATTGGTGAAGTTACGCATAAAATTGCCATTTCATCAAGCTGGGAAGGTAAAATGGGCTGTTCAATGCTATGAATATCCAGATCGGATAAGCGATACAGATATTCGAGGGCCTCGTTCGAACGAAATGCGCCATTGGCATCCAGACGAATTTCAAGATCTTCGACCTTGTATCTTTTTCTGATCCGGGAAATTAATTCATATTCGTTATCAAAATCAAGCGCTCCTATTTTCAGTTTCAGGCAGTGAAAGCCAAGTTCCAGTTTCTGATTAATCTGTGCATTCATTTCAGGGATCGAACCCATCCAGATAAGGCCATTGATGTTAATCGGATTTTTTCCCTCGGTAAAGGCTGACGGGTAAAGTATTTTTGATCCTTTCTGTTCTAAATCCCTGAGGGCTGTTTCAATAGCAAAATTAATGGAAGGATAGGAATACATCGGGACATTAAGGTTAAACCAGCCTTTATTTATGAGGTTAACTATTTCCTCCAACTTTTTTTTATATTCCGGCACATCGTCCATGCTCAGACCCGGAAATAACGAACATTCACCAATACCATAGGTAAAAGGCCGGGAATCATCGTAAAGTATCAGAAAATACACCGGTTTACTGACTAATGTTCTGCGTGAGGTTACTGCAGGTAATACAAACCTGAATTCTTTATAGCGAATAACAGCTTTTATCATTATAGTATGAACCCTAATCCGAAAATAATTGAGAAAATCAGGGTCGTTAATGCCAGTTTTCTTAACTCTGAATTTAGCTCTATGGGTTCGGTATTTTGAATCACAACTTTAATATTCAATACAAATAAAGGAAAAGTTAAAATGAAAAGAAACTGGAATATAGAATGGTAGAATTTTAGGGTGTAAATCAGACTAAATATCATGGAAAGACAGATAAGCATTACGTGGTATATTTTTGCACCCTTTGAACCTAATCTGACAACCATCGTCCTCTTGCCTGAAACAGAATCGCTTTTAATATCACGCATGTTATTCAGATTCAACACACCCGAACTGAGAAGGCCTATGGTTGAGGCAGGAAGAAATATCCAGGGAGTAAAAATATGCGTGTGTAAATAAAAAGTACCGCCCACACCAACAATTCCAAAAAACAGGAAAACAAATAAATCACCCAGACCAACATATCCGTATGGTTTCCGGCCAATAGTATAGGTTATGGCTGCATAAATCGCAATAGATCCGAGAACTATAAAAAACAACTTAGTTTTAATACCCGGTAAACCGATAAAAATTAAGAATAATCCGCTGATCAGCGAAAGCAAAGAAAATACAATGATGGCTATTTTCATTGAGTTTCTTTTGATAAGACCATTCTGAGTAACACGCTTCGGGCCTATCCTTTCATTATTATCCACTCCATGAATTGCATCGCCATAATCGTTGGCCAGGTTTGAAAGTATCTGAAGAAAAAGCGTTGTTGTGGCGGTAAGCAATAAAATCTCCCAACGGAACGATCCGAATGCATAAGCCAGGAAACTACCGAGAACCGAACAGGACAGCGCAAGCGGGAGGGTACGCAACCGAAAAGCTTTAATCCAGATAAGGAGATTCATGAGGACAAGTTAAGGCAACTTTGGATATTTATCAAAATCAGGCTTACGTTTTTCCAGGAAAGCTTTTTTGCCTTCCTGGGCTTCATCAGTCATATAGTAAAGCATAGTGGCATTTCCGGCGAATTCCTGTATGCCGGCTTGTCCGTCAAGTTCGGCATTCAAACCTGCTTTGATCATGCGCAGTGCCAGGGGACTATGCTCCATGATCTTTTTACACCAAGCGACAGTTTCCTTTTCCAATTCCGAAAGCGGTACCACTTTATTTACAAGTCCCATTTGCAATGCTTCCATGGCAGAATACTGTTTGCATAAAAACCATATTTCCCTGGCTTTCTTCTGACCTACAATCCGTGCAAGATAGGAGGAACCAAAACCGGCATCGAAACTTCCAACTTTTGGCCCTGTCTGTCCGAAAATGGCGTTCTCCGATGCTATGGTCAGATCGCAGACCACATGCAATACATGACCTCCCCCAATAGCATACCCGTTTACCATGGCAATTACGGGTTTTGGCAGAGACCTTATCTGCTTTTGTAAGTCGAGAATATTCAGACGGGGGACTCCGTCACTGCCAACATAACCTGCATACCCTTTTACATTCTGATCCCCACCGCTGCAAAAAGCTTTTTCACCTTCACCGGTTAAAACCACAACCGAAATATCCTGGTTCTCACGGCAATGTACCATAGCATGGCACATTTCTTTTGTTGTATCGGGCGTGAATGCATTATGGTAACGTGGGCGATTGATTGTAATTTTTGCTATACCTTCAAAAAATTCGAATCTTATCTCCTTATATTCTTTCAGTACTGCCCATTTTCTATCCTGAGCCATTATTTTTGATTTAATGATTTCTATTTTTCAACGTATCTTCTGTACCTAGTACCATCTTGTAGGCTATAATGTTCTTCTCACGTTCTGTTTTTATTTCCAGAACACCTGCTTTATCATTTGCCTGAAAAAACCGGGGCAGTTCCCTGGTCAGACTTTCAGCATCCTTACAGCAAAAATAATCTAAATTAAAAGCTTCAGCCAATTTTTGCAGATGCACTGGATGATAAGCAATAAAAAATTCCTCATATGCTATTTTTTTCGACGGGCCCTCCAGCAAACTGAAAATTCCGCCGCCCCTGTTATTCAGCACAATTACTTTTAAATACTGCGATAACCTGCTATTCCAGAGGGCATTCGAATCGTATACAAAACTCAGATCACCGAGCACAGCAATGGTTAATTGGTTTGATGCAACTGCTGTTCCCGAAGCTGCTGAAAGACAGCCATCAATACCTGATACACCGCGGTTTGAGAAAATCTGTACCGTATCAGGAGCTTTAAAAAATTGGGCCAGCCGAACGGCACTGCTGTTGCCGAGTTCGAGATTACTGTTCAGTGGCAGATTGTCAAGTATTATCTGCATCGCAGAAATATCTGAAAATGGCAACTTTTTCTGCAGATGCTCAACTAACTTACGCGCCTCAGCCGATACTTTTTGCCAACTCTCTTTATAACCCGTATGTTTTCTGGCATTCCTCGGAATCTGGGTCAACCGTGCATAAACCGGCACGGCAGGAGCTGATAACAGTGAGTTTTTCTTCTTAAAAGTGTCGATCGGAAAATCGTCGACACCGATACGCCATGTGTGTAAATGAGTAAAATCCCGTAAATATTTTTTTAGTCGTTTTGATACTACCTGACCTCCGGAATAAATTAACAGGTCCGGCGATTTTAACAAATCTGAACGGAAACGTGAAAATATCGGATCTGTCAGGGAAATAATGGTATCACTATTTACATTGGAAATGCTTTCGGCAATAACTACCACTCCGGGAAGCTCCGAAACTGCAAATAAAACCTCGGTCGCTCCAGACTGCGGATGATCCTGTCCGTGAATAATCAATATATTTCCGGCATTTTGCCAGGCTGAGCTCAACTCATCGGGAATGAAAATATCATCTGAATGATGATCCATGACAAATGACGCAATATTTTTCGATGCAGAGGGTAAATCGGTATAGAGGGGTTCATCCAAGGGAACATTTATATGAACAGGCCCCCGTGGATTGTCTTGTGTATAACTGATCGCTTCCTGAAGCTGGTAATGCACATCACGCAGCATCTGCTCATTATTTATGATTTCAGGCAGATGATAACTCCGTTTAATAAAATTCCGGTATACTTCTTTCTGACGAATGGTCTGGTTATCCAGCTGATCAATCCATTCTCCGGGTCTGTCGGCAGTTATAACCAGTAGCGGAATCTGAGAATAATATGCTTCGGCAATAGCCGGACTGTAATTGAGTGCAGCAGTTCCCGAAGTGCTGATCAACACTACTGGAGCACGAGTATACCATGCTATTCCCAATGCAAAATATCCTGCGCTCCGCTCATCGACAATACTGTAGCAACTTCTTCCGAAACGGGAATAAAAAGCATTAATTAAAGGAGCATTGCGTGATCCGGGCGAGATGACAATACTGTTAATTCCTCTGAAATGACAAATTTCACTCAGGTCAACAATATGCTGGAACGGATGTAACATGTATTATATCTGCTGTACAATCGAGAGTAATGTTTCAGCTTTTATTTCGGTTTCCTCCCATTCATCTTCCGGAACCGATTCAGCTGTAATACCCCCTCCCACATATAATACCAGCTGGTTTTCCAATACCTGCATACATCGCAGATTCACATAAAGCTGCATATCTCCGTTAAGACCAACGGGACCTAGAAACCCGGTATAAAATTCCCGGTCGTGTTTTTCCAGACTTCGAATAAAATTCAGCGATTTTTCCATTGGAATTCCACAAACAGCCGAGGTAGGATGCAGAGTATTGATCAAATCGGGAAGCTTATTACCAGCCTCTTCAACCGTAAAAAAGAAATCGGTTCGCAGATGAAGTAATTTACCGGCCTTTTTGGCATACGGACCCTTTTCGGTATAGTTCTTAATCTGGTTCTCTGAGAGTATTTTTTTAATATATTCCGTAACATATTCCTGCTCCACCTTTTCTTTATGATTCCAGTTGCTTA
>CAYUAV010000276.1:2396-5725 GCA_964442665.1 uncultured Bacteroidales bacterium | reverse complement strand
GTTCCAGTGGTCCGGGCCTGCAAAACCCCGTAGTCCATCCTGCTGGTCGAGAATTTGTTCAATTCCCCATTGCTTCCAGGTCCCATGATCGATGATACAATCGAAGCAAGGATAAATATCACCGGTAGTTCTCCACAGATGGCCGACATCGGTACCCCACTCCCAGGGCTTGCTGTTGCCCCACTCACACAAACTGAATACGATGGGCCTTCCTGCGGCATAAAGTGCATCGCGCATGGTGAGGTAAGCTCCTTCAGCTTTCAGTCCCTCGGTGTTGCACCAGTCGTACTTCAGATAATCGATTCCCCAGGCCGCATAGGTGAGTGCATCCTGATATTCATGTCCGCGGCTTCCCGGATAACCTCCACAGGTTTTCCATCCGGCATCAGAATAAATCCCGAGTTTCAGACCTTTGGAATGGACATAATCGGCAAGAGCTTTCATTCCAGAAGGAAAATGTTCCGGATTGGGATGTATAAATCCCAGGCTGTCACGTTCTCCGTGCCAGCAATCATCGATATTGATATAAGTGTATCCGGCATCTTTCATTCCGTTGGCCACCATAGCATTGGCAACTTCACGTATAATTTTCTCATTGACATTGCAGCCAAAATGATTCCAACTGTTCCAGCCCATAGGAGGTGTTGGGGCCATTCCTTCGAATTTCTGCGATAAGGCATTGAGTGAAAGACAGACCAGGGCAGAGATAAATATTTTTTTCATGGTTTGTTTCGTATTTAATAGTAGTTAATTGTATTTCCAAAACCGGATTATTAATAATTATCCTTTCACATAAGTAAGGTTAAATTACGAATAAATAAAAATATTCGGGAGAATATTATTAATCCGGGACTTTAAAAAACAAAATTTATATTCAGGCATTACTATATGTAAAAGTTATGATTATCTGACAGTTATCGGACTGCAGGTTTTTGTGTTTGGTATTTCTTATTACCATATCCAATAATGGGTTTTAAACGCTACAATAATAAGAACAAATTTCACAGTATAGAGGAGCTATATGATAAGATATCAGGGATGATTTGTATGTAGAGTCAGAGGTTCTTCTGAACTTTACGAAATAATGCGAATCTGTTACACAGAAATTCCGAAGAATTTTCTGAGTAATAATCCCACCCCGAAACTCAGTAATGCAACACCCATACTCAGTGAAACCATCTCGGAAAAACGTCTTGAAAATTTTTCCCCTTTTACGACCGAATAGTAATAATTAAAGACTGCTATAATCAATATGGCAGCAATTAAAGTCAATGTTAAGGAAATGTAAACATTTTTCAGCAAAAGGTAAGGCAGGATCAACACGGCTACGGTAAATATATAAGCAATTCCCGTATAAACCGACGCCTTTATGGCTTGTTTCCCGGCATCTTCCGATTTGGTGGAGAGGTATTCCGAAGCAGCCATTGAAAAAGCGGCTGCAATGCCTGTAATGGAACCGGTAAGTGCAATAAGTCCCGGATTTTGCAGGGCAAAAGTTAAACCTGCCAGTGCACCGGTAAGTTCCACAAGGGCGTCGTTCAGCCCAAGCACAACAGAACCCATATAATTCAGCTTATCTTCATTCAGCATGCCGATCAACTCGTTTTCGTGTTTTTCTTCATCGGCTATTATTGAGGATACATCAGGTATATCTGACAATTGTGTATAAAGAATCTGATCGTTAGCCTCATTCTTTTCCATAAGTTTGATACCAAAAGTAGGTCCGAGTATCAGTGAGAGTATGCTGTATTTAAAAATTTCACGTTTGTTGGCTGAAACCTCTCTTCCTGTCAGTGTGCGGTATCTTTTATAATGTTCCATTTCATCATCAGCGATACGATTTAATACTTCCCGGTTATGTTCGTCTTTTTGTCTTATCGCTAATTTACGGTATACCAGGTATCCGGTAATTTCCTGTTGCTGAAATTGTATCAGCAATTTCAACTGTTCGGGTGTTGGTTCCATGAAAGTGTTTTTACAGCTTTATTTTATAGTTTTATGGAGATAAATTTAAAAAATCCGGTCGATCAAAATAAATTTTCAGGAACAATAAAAAATAAAACGTTCAATTTATGATACATGAAGGATGAAAATTACAATCGGATAAAATTTTTACAAATTGGAACGTTAATTCATGAGAAGAAGATACGACATTTTATCTCGACCCGGGAAGGTGGGATCAGTTCCGGCAATTATGCGTCACTGAATTTAAGTATGAAAGTTGATGACGATCCGGTCAGTGTTGAGAAAAATCGAAAACGAATAGCCGGGGAACTGGGAATAAATGCACGGAATCTGATATTCCCTGATCAGTGCCACACCGACAACGTACAGGTACTGGGCGATGGTTGGGAAAGTACCGATCTGGACAAAACAGATGCTCTGATAACCAACAGGCCCGGTATTTGTTTGTGTGTTGTGGTAGCCGATTGTGTTCCGTTGATGCTCTTCGATCGGGCAAATAATGTCATCGCAACGGTACATGCCGGATGGAGGGGAACGGCAAGCCGTATTGTATCGCGCACCATAGAACTTATGATCAAAGTTTTCGCGACAAAGCCTTCAGATATACTGGCTGGAATAGGCCCGGCGATTTCACAGCAGAAATTCGAAGTCGGTGATGAAGTTGCCTCCCGCTTCAGCTTTCTTTTCAGCGATCATCCTGAAATTATAAGCAGAGATCCGGGAATACAAAAAGCGCATATAGATCTTCAGCTGGCAAACCGGATATTGTTGTTACGGGCAGGTATCCCCGATTCGCAGATCGAAACACTTCAACTTTGCACCTATACAAATTCTGACCTGTTCTTTTCAGCCCGGCGCGACGGATTGAAATCCGGGAGGTTTGGTGCCGGTATTATGCTGGTATAGTTCGTGGAATGTTGATAAATATAACCGGTTCGTTGATATTATCTGCCGGTTTTGCGGGTTTTAACTAGCTTTGGGTCAATTTCCGTATAACATGAGCAGCAAAACAATTTCAGGTGGTATGAAAAGGGGATATTTTGAATACTTTGCCTATGGCATTGTACTGATAATCCTAATCTCCTTTCCCCTGATATTCTGGGATTACAGCGATTTGGATCAGCGTCGCCGGATTATTGGCGGATGGATACGGATATTTCCTTTTATACTGATATTCCTGGTTCACAATTTCTGGCTGTTACCCGGGTATCTGCTCAAAAAGAAATTTTTAGCTTATTTTCTGGGAACTTTGATACTGATCTTACTGGTCAACTACCTGTTTATTTATAATGAATATTTACACGATGTTTTATTTAACCTGAGTCGGCCGCATGGACCGGAAGGATCGGTTACCCCGGATTTTC
>CAYUAV010000276.1:0-2296 GCA_964442665.1 uncultured Bacteroidales bacterium | reverse complement strand
TGCAACACCAGGTTAGTCCTCATTTCTTCATGAATACCCTGAATAATATTCATGCACTGATCGACTATAGCAAGGAAGATGCGAAAGAGGCTATTCTGCGATTGTCGAGAATGATGCGTTACCTGTTGTATGATTCCGAACAGGGAACAACAAGCCTCACCAGGGAACTGGAGTTCCTGAAGAGTTATCTCGATCTGATGCGTCTTCGGTTACAAAAATCGGTTGAACTGAAAGTAAATTTCCCCTCATCGCCTCCCGGACTGGAAGTCCATCCTTTCCTGTTGATTGCTTTTATTGAAAATGCTTTTAAACACGGGATACGCCCCAGGGGAAAATCGTTCATTCATATTCTTCTGGAAATAAATCATGATAAGTTACATTTTAACGTTATTAACTCCAGGGCCGACGGGACAAAAGACACAAATAATGAAGGGGGCATCGGGATTGAAAATACCCGTAAACGGCTCGATCTGCTTTATGGAAGGAATTATAGTCTGAATATTTATGATCGTAAAAAAGATTTTGAGATTGATTTAATCATACCTGTCCGATGAAAATCCGATGTATAGCTATTGACGACGAACCCCTGGCCCTGAAACAAATGGCCGGTTTCATACGACAAACACCTTTCATGGAACTGGCGGGCGAGTGTTCCGGTGCTTTCGATGCCATGGATATCCTTTCAAAACAGGAAATTGACCTGATGTTTGTGGATATCAATATGCCGGGTATGAGCGGTATGGATTTCATCAAATCGCTTGAAAAGAGACCCGAAGTAATATTTACGACTGCCTATAGCGAATTCGCCATTGAGGGATATAAAGTAGATGCACTCGATTATTTATTGAAACCCATTGGTTATAACGATTTTCTGAAAGCTGCGAATAAAGCCCTGAAATATTTTGAAACTCTGGCAAAAGCTGCAGGTGCAAGGTTCGAAAGCGATGAATTCCTGTATGTAAAATCGGAATACAGGCTGGTACGTATCCGGCTGGCCGACATCAAATATATTGAGGGAATGCGCGAATATGTCCGTATTCATACAACCACGGGTAAGCCTGTAATGTCGCTTATGAGCATGAAGTTGCTTGAGGAAAAACTGCCTGCCGGCAGTTTTATGCGGGTGCACCGTTCCTATATCGTAAACCTGAAGCAGATCACTACCATCGAACGCAGCCGGATCATTTTCGATAAAGAGGTATATATCCCTGTAGGTGATCAGTACAAAGAAAAATTCCAGGAGTATATTAATAAGCACTTCCTGTAATAACCATTAACCCGAATGGGCTTAAGCTGCTAAGAGACGCTATTTTAAAATTTATTTTATTTATGCCCCAATGTAAAGAAAGAACATGCGTTTATTCAAATCGCATCTTTATTTAAATTGATAGATAACGATTTTAGTTACAATGTGGAGTAATATTTACTATTAATTCTGATCCTAAATCAACTGTAAACTCACCATTTATTTCTATCTCTTCAGCATTAAGAAATAATCCATTATAATTTGACACACTTACATTTGAGCCAGAAGGAATATTAATAGATCGTGCGAAATAAGAGATATTATCAGTTATAGGAGATGTAAGTGTGATTTCATCGTTTATATAAAAACAAGGATAATAGGTAGTTTTAAATCCTTCAATATGTGTATGGACCTGACCAATTTGGCAAGGTGATAACCCATAATTATCACACACATTATCGATTAAATTATTTGAACTTGAAGTTCCACACCAAACACAGGGATCAGTGAATCCTTGTGCAAATACTTCCTGATAAGTTGGTGTATCATAACAATCATCATCACAATAGGGGAAATTAATCCCATCACAACAATCTGTACTTGGAGTGGTTTTTGTATGTTCCAAGGAGAGATTATGACCAATTTCATGATTAATTGCATCAGCAAAGCCCTTTCCAAAACCCCATCCGGTGGGATCATCTGTATCAGGTAATCTGTAATTGATGTAATTAGGATAATATCCATGAATTTCAGCATAAGCACCATTCAAATATGCTACTCCTCCACCATTACCCCAAGTTGTAAAATATAAATTCAGGGCTTCTCCCGGATTGTTATTAAATGCACTTACTAAGTTCTGTATACTTTGTGTATTATAATGAAAGGAACTTTCATGAAAAAATACACCACTTAGCAAATATTTATAATTCATTGGTAATACTGGAAGTTGAACCCCTGCCTGATGGTGACGTAATTCAACATTTCTTTCGAGCCAATAATTACACCAGTTAATGATCTCATCTGCATAATAATAGCCATTATAATTGTTTG
>CAYUAV010000275.1:0-5752 GCA_964442665.1 uncultured Bacteroidales bacterium | reverse complement strand
AACAAGGGAAGGACTGCGTATAATAGGTCCTGCTATTGAAACAATGGCACTGGCCGAGCAACTTACGGCACATCAGCGCGCTGTGTCACTTCGTCTCCGGAACAATAATTAACAGATATGAAACCATGTCATTAATGAATCAACTTATTCGAAAAAATATAGCAGAACTGGTTCCATATTCATCTGCACGCGATGAATATTCGGGCGACGATGCAGTTTTACTCGATGCCAACGAAAATCCTTATAACAGCGGCGCCAACCGCTATCCCGATCCTTTACAGTCAAAACTGAAGGTGAAAATTTCTCAATTGAAAAATATTCCTTTTGAACATATTTTTTTGGGAAATGGCAGCGATGAACCTATCGATTTGCTGATACGGGCATTTTGTGAGCCCGGGAAAGATAATATTATCAGCATTAAGCCAACCTATGGTATGTATAAGGTATGTGCCGATATCAATAATGTTGAGTTTCGTGAAGTGTTGCTTGATAAAAAATATCAGATCGACAAGGAGGGAATGGTCAGGGCTATGGATCGGAACAGTAAGCTCCTTTTTCTCAATACTCCTAATAATCCTACATCGAATAGTCTGTATCGTAACGATATAATCTACCTTCTCGAAGCTTTCAGCGGACTCGTTGTAGTTGATGAGGCTTACATCGATTTCTCCGGAGAGTCCTCATTACTGACCGAATTGAATAATTATCCGAACCTGGTGATCTTACAGACATTCAGCAAAGCATGGGGGATGGCCGGTATAAGGATTGGGATGGCTTTTGCAGCTCGGGAGATTATTAATGTTCTAAATAAAATAAAATATCCATATAATATCAATATTCTCAGCCAGCGGTTCGCATTGGAAAGGATTGATAAGATCAGCGAAAAAAATAAATGGGTGGGGATGATACTTGAGCAGCGCGAAATATTACGCGCTAAACTGGGAGATTTTGCAATGGTAGAAAATATTCTCCCCAGCGATACCAATTTTTTAATGGTTCGCTTTCGCGATGCAAAAAGGGTTTTTAACTATCTGGTTGATAAAAAAATTATTATCCGCGACCGTTCAAAAGTTGCACTTTGTGAAGGTTATTTGCGGGTTACTGTCGGGACACCTGAAGAAAATAAAATGCTTTTAAACGCACTGCATGAGTATACTGGCTGATTAACTCTGCAAAGAATAATATATTTGAAACTTATATGGCGGATTTACAGACTTTAACAATTACAACTACAATAAATATTTAAGTTTTTTAAGAATGAAAAAGGTACTTTTTATCGATCGCGATGGCACTCTGATAAAAGAGCCCTTTGAAGATGAACAGGTTGATTCGCTTGAGAAACTAGAGTTCATACCCGGAGTTTTTCAGGCTCTGGGGCTTATTATCCGGAATCTTGATTTTGAACTGGTTATTGTTACCAATCAGGACGGTTTGGGAACTGCCTCCTTCCCTGAAGAGAATTTCTGGCCTGCACATAATAAAATGATCACTGCTTTCCGGAATGAAGGCATCGTATTTACCGATGTTTTTATCGACAGGTCACTGCCCGATGATAATGCAGAAACACGAAAACCCAATATTGGCTTGCTGCGTGAATTTATCGAAGGCGATTACGATATGGAGAATTCATTTGTGATCGGCGACCGGTTAATCGATATACAGCTGGCAAAAAACCTGGGAGCAAAGGGAATCCTTCTTTCCGGACGTATCACCCAGGATGAAATCAACGAAGCCGGGTTACAGGAGAATTGCTTGCTATCGACCAGCAATTGGATGAAAGTATATGAATACCTTATTGCAGGAGCCCGTACAGCAACAGTGGAACGTAAAACCTTTGAAACACAAATTGGTATCCATCTCGATCTTGACAGCAGTAAACCAAGTTCCATAACTACCGGCCTTGGTTTTTTCGATCATATGCTCGATCAGATTGCCCGTCATGCCGGAGTATCACTTACTATTGAAGTCAACGGTGATTTAAGTATCGATGAACATCATACTGTTGAGGACACAGCGTTAGCCTTAGGTGAGGCCTTTTTTATTGCCCTGGGCAGCAAGCGGGGAATTGAACGATACGGTTTTGCATTGCCTATGGACGATTGTATGGCGCAGGTGCTGATCGATTTTGGAGGACGGCCCTGGATAGTATGGGAAGCTGAATTCAGGAGGGAAAGAATAGGAGATATGCCTACGGAGCTTTTTTATCATTTTTTTAAATCATTTTCCGATGCAGCAAAATGTAATCTGCATATTAAAGCCGAAGGAACTAACGAACATCATAAAATAGAAGCCATCTTCAAAGCTATGGCGCGGGCAATTAAAATGGCCATCCGCCGTGATGTTTTTAATTACGAACTTCCTACGACAAAAGGAATGATATAATAAATGCATGGTTTGATAATTTATAATCCAGAAAATACAAATCTGGAGTCAGGAATTCCGGAGAGTAAAATTGATAATGATTTCAGGGGTTTGAATAATAGGAAATCGGATATGAAATGAAAGTAGTGATTATTAAATATAATGCCGGGAATATTATGTCGGTCGATTATGCACTGCAGCGACTGGGAATTGAGGCTGATGTTACGAACGACAAAGAAAAGATCCTGTCGGCCGATAAGGTTATTTTTCCGGGTGTCGGTGAAGCCAGTACTACGATGAACTATCTCAGGCAATATAAACTTGATGAAGTAATAATTTCGCTGAAACAACCTGTTTTGGGGATATGCCTGGGTATGCAACTTATGTGCAGACACAGTACCGAAAACGATGTGGATTGTTTGGGAATATTTGATGAACACGTTGTGCGTTTTCAGCCTGAACCCGGTATGGAAAATATTACGAAAGTTCCTTTAATGGGCTGGAATGATATTAATAATCTCAGATCAGATTTATTCGATCCTTCGATCGAAGGACGGTTCGTATATTTTGTGCATAGTTACTATGCAAAACTGGGTGATCATACGGCTGCTACATGTAACTATATCGTGCCTTTCAGCGCTGCTCTGCATAAGGGGAATTTCTATGCAACGCAGTTCCATCCTGAGAAAAGCGGGCCTGTGGGCGAAAAGATCCTGAAAAATTTTATTGAAAAATGCTGACAATTATTCCTGCTATTGATCTTATCGAAGGGAAATGCGTCCGTCTCACAATGGGCGATTATACAAAAAAGAAGGTTTATAACGAAGATCCTCTTGAAGTTGCACGCTCCTTTGAGGATCATGGTATGAAGCGTTTACATCTTGTCGATCTTGATGGAGCCAGGGCAAAACATGTGATGAACTGGCGTGTTCTGGAAAAAATAACGGGAAAAACCAAACTTGTCATCGATTACGGAGGGGGAATTAAAACCGATAAGGACCTGGATGTCGTTTTTGACAGTGGCGCCTCAATGGTAACTATCGGAAGTATAGCCGTTAAAGACCGGGATTTATTTTTGAGCTGGATAGGAAAATACGGAGCAGGGAAGATCATTTTAGGTGCTGACATAAGTGAACGAAAAATAGCTGTATCGGGCTGGCTTGAGACTACAGATATGGATCTGTTTGATTTTATTGATGATTATCTTACGAATGGAGTGAAACAAATACTATGTACTGATATCAGTAAAGATGGTATGCTGGAAGGAACATCGCTCGAACTGTATCGCGATCTGATGACTAAATTCCCGGGGATGGATCTGATCGCCAGTGGAGGTATTACCAAAATAGATGAAATATTCAGCCTCGATGAAATAGGTGTTTCCGGAGTGATCATCGGCAAGGCGATATATGAAGGGAACATTTTACTAAGCGACTTGGAAAAGCTGGTTACCGGCAGCATGTAACAATCCTGTTTTTCTATTTATATTTTCCGACGGGCATAATATATAAAGGTATTTCGTTGGCAGGAAGTTGTAAAGCATCGCGTACCATATCATCATTGAAAGCTCCTACTGCACAGGTTCCCAGTTCAAGGGCTTCGGCCTGAAGGTATACATTTTGTCCGGCATGACCTAAATCCATACAAACATAACGTTCCAATCCCCTTTGCCCGTAATAATCTGTCATTCTCTCATATACTGCCGTAAAAACAATACATACTGCTGCTTCTTTAATAAATTTTTGCTTATAGGCAGCTTCACATAATACCTGCCGGAGATCTCCCTGAATGACCCTGTTAATAGAATGTGTTTTGGCATTGTATTTATAAAAGCCTTTATTCATTTCACTTACATTTCCAACAAGGGTGTAAATTACGAGCGGGTAACATCTGCCTGCCGAAGGAGCCGTCCGTAAATGGAAATGTACATTCTCCGTTCTTTCAGAGGATTCGGATATTCCATAGGCAGCCCATAACAACTGTGAGAGTTCTTCAGCAGAAAGCGGTTCAGGCACGAATTTTCTTCTTGATCTTCTCCGGTAAAGGGTTTCCTCAATCGAAGTACTACTTTTATACTGAGGATGAGGTAAATGATATGATAAGGTATCCTGACCCATATTCATCAAAATAGTAATACGGCTTTCTGATACAATTGATATTTTCTGGTTTTAATACTTATAAAATAAATGCCATTTTTCAGACCCACTGGTTTCCAGTTAATAGCATAATTACCAGGTAACATCTGCTTGCTAAGAATCGTTTCAATTTCATTTCCGGTAGAACCGAAAGCTTTTATTATAACCCGTTCCGGTTCAATAATATGAAAATTAATTGTGAACTGCTCCGGAGATGGATTTGGAAAAATACGGATAGATGCAGCTTCTGACGGTAAAGTCGAAACATTATTTGCGCTGCCGCAGGATCCCGAGAATATACCACAGACCCATAAATAGGTTGTATCGTTATATTCGGCAGTCGGAACACCCGCAAATCCTTCGGTATATCCATTCCATGCATTAAAGCAAAACGACTGGCTGCCGAAATTGCTAATAGCCTGATCCTGTAAATCTCTCCAAAGCTGATTGTTCCCGTACTTCGGTGAACCGGGGAAAATTATATGTGCATCATATCCGGGCGAGATATCATGGATAAAGGGAATTCCGGTATTGATCCATCCTTCGGTGAAATCGTTTTTCCATTCAATAAGCGCATTTTCATCGCTGATGCCTTTCCAGATTTCAGGTATAAAGCATTGAATTGCCAGTACCGATGATTGTTGTGCCAGCCATGAACCCGTATTTCCGGGAGTCGCTTTAAATGTGCCGGGAGCGTAAGTGTCGGGGGGTAATATATCGAGAGCAAACCCGACACGTTTTTCAGTGTCTGAATAAACCTTATCGGCAACGTGGTCAAATCCTTCGGCAAAAGTCTGATCGGTTACAGAACCCTGGTTTGAAGCTACATGTATTATCGAAATCAGGTATCTTTCGATACCATCCTTATCATATACTTTAGCCCACTTTTCAGGCCATTGGGCGTTATCGGGGTTAACAAGGTACCTGTCGACCAGGTCTTCGACCAATACGATCAGTTGCGGGGCCGGTACGCTTGCCGAACCGGGAAAATCGTCCATAAAGGAAAATCCGTCAAAGTCGTCAGTAGCGGCAAACGATTCGATAAAGGGTGCAATAAGAACATCTTTATTGAAGGCTGCATCAAATAATTCATCGTGCGAGCCGGTGGATGTTTGCATGGGAGCCCAGTAAGCCCAGTTATCGGTCCCGGGGAGTCCCCAATACGACATGTTTATCACATTTACTCCGGCATCAATCATCGTATTCACGGCAAATTCCCTGTTGGTATAACTTTCCGACCACCCAAGATGCCTGGG
>CAYUAV010000274.1:0-5769 GCA_964442665.1 uncultured Bacteroidales bacterium | reverse complement strand
ATAATTTTTAAAATTAAACTGTAAAACCTGAAAAGCATTCAGGTTATTTTTTTATTATTTTCAGTACTTCTTAATTGCTTCTCCATTTCAGAGAAAAAAATTAATAACTGCTTGATATGTCAGGTAATTATTAAGCAGAGCACAAGTATGGATAAGCTCGATAATGATAGGCCTGAGATATCTCACAGATTTATACATTTACCCTGTCTGTATGCAGGTTACACGATGTATGCATTACCTTGGACAATATGCTGTTTCGGATCACTATAACACACAATTTATTTATAAATCAGATGAAGCTGAACCTGTTCTCTGGGTATAATATCATCTTATACATGTAATAAATACATTAAAAAAATGTGTACCTTTTTTGAGAAATTCTTCTCTTTATGAATAATTTTTTTTGACGAATGTTTGTTTTTTTGTGATGAAAGTGTATTTTTGTGATGGATAAATAATTCAAAGAACCATGATATTTCTAGTATTAAGTATTCCTTTCGCATGTCTGCTCTGTCTTGGATATCTTGTATATTCAGCACCTGAAGCATCAAATGAAATATAAAATACTACTTTTACTAAACCAAATTAACGGTGAGGCATTATAGTTTCACCGTTTTTTATTTTTTTATTCCGGACCGTTGAATAGGGGCAAAAGGGTATAATATCCTCTGATTTTCATTAAAACCTATGACGAAATATCAAATTTCTTTGACGAATGTTTGTTATTCTTTGACGAATGTTTATATTTGTCCAATAATTTCAATGTTTCTTACTATGTGGATGGCGATTTTAATAATACCTTTTATCTCACTTCTTGTTCTGGGATACATGGTATATGAAGCACCTGAGGTATCAAATGATATTTCATAGAAGTAGAAATCAATCTTTTCTTTCTTTTTTCTTGGTTACTACAATCCTGATTATTTATTTTTGGGGATATGTATAATTTTGCATAACCTCCATGAAAGTTATTTTAAGTATACTTTATTTCATATTCTATACAAGCTCGTTATTAGCACAGAATATTACACTTTCCCAGTATCGTGGTGAACTTAATATTAAGCTGGATATTATTGATGATAAGCGCCTTGAAAAAGGAGTTGAAATATTAAACTCTGCTGTAACTGTTGAAAATGAGGCACTGGCTCTGTTGAATGCAATGGATGATGAGGAGAAAATAGAGGGAAATTCATCAAACTATAAAAAAATGCTGAAGAGCTTTATAGAAGCTTCTGATTTGTACCAGGAAGGACACGGTTTGATATATCTGGTATATGATGAGAATTGCATTAAATTTCTTGAAGAGATGAAAAAAATGAATCATTACGCTTCAGGTATGAATAAGGCAAAATATTACGAACGCAAAGGCGAACGGACCATGGCAAGAGCCAGTGCTATAAGGGAAGTATTACAGGAGGCAGATAAGCCTGAGTGGATTCAATATAAAATGCATGAAGCATTTGAGCTCGAAAAACTGGCTATTCGCGATAAAGGAAGGGCACTTCAGATTTACCAGGACTTTCCGGTTGAGTATAACTATGGGTGGGATAATGATGTTACGCCTGAGGAACTTGCCCGATTTTTTAATAATCCGGTAATTAATCTTCCTCCTGAAGAGGTTTTTAAAAAAGTGCCTCCTGAAAAGAAAAAAGAACCCGAAGGCGGACCTATAGTTTTCAGGGTTCAGATAGCGGCTCATACAGCTCCTATCAGGGAGGAATATATCCGAACTTTCTATACAGGAAAGGACTCTGTTATGGAATTCAGAGAAGGATCATGGTTTAAATATCAGATCGGGTCGTTTGATACCTATCAGGAGGCGGACAAGTTGCGTATTGCGTGTCGTGTTCCAAGAGCTTTTGTTGTTGCCTATCAGGATGGTAAAAAACTTACAATAAAAGAGGCTCTTGCAAGATTACAAGCAATTCAATAAAGACGAAGTCTATAGATGGGCAGTTGTTTCCTTATCTTACCTTCCGATTCAACATTGAAGCGAATACTCACTTCATGATCGGGTCCCAGACGGTAAATTATTTCCCTGGTTTTTTGTGAAATTTTATTTGTAGCATTCAAATGTGATACAACAAAACCTCCGTAAGTATATCCGATAGTAAAGTCGGTTATTTTAAGCCAGCTATCGGAACCAATAATATCGTCGCTGAAAAATACACTAATCGAATCGGTTGCCAGGAAAATATTCTTATTTACGGATGACGGTGTGCATACCGGCTGATTATTTAAAATAATGCAGGGATCAGGGAGACTGTGAACTATATAATATTTGTAACCTAAATTCAGCGTATCAGTGTTCTTCAGACACTGGACCGTTAACCTGATATTTCCGGGCCGTTCCGGAATTATAAGGTACCGGTCAATGGTATCTGATATAATCGTTCCGCTTGAGGTGTTTAGAAACAGTGTATCACAATCAGGAATCCGGGAGAAGTTAATTTGCAGGTAATTATCAATTCCGCTATACAGGTATCCTTTGATTGAGGTAAGACAGGTAAGAGCATCTTCAGGCAATTCAGATCCAAACCTTCCCTGTGCTTTTAAAAGATGGGCCGATAGCAGTAACAAACATATATTGATACTGCATGAGAGTTTTATTGCAGACCTGTAGGTAATCACCTGGGGTATTTCATGCAAAGAAAAATGAATGCACTTAGAGGAACAAATTTATCGGTTATTAATTCTGAACAAGTGCCTTTGTCGATAATAAGCCGCAGGCAGCCATAATATCCTGGCCGCGTGATGCCCGAATGGTTGTAGTTATTCCTTTGGAATCAAGTCGGTTTCGAAAATCCTGTATAGTTTTTTCATCGGTAGTCTGTAGCGGAGAGTCCGGAATATTATGGAAGTGAATTAAATTTATCCGGCAACGTAGTCCGTTTAGTATGCGGGCAAGCTGATTAACATGTCTGGATGTATCATTAAGTCCTTTAAAAACAATGTATTCAAAGGATATTCTTCGTTGTTTTTCGAATGAATATTCTTTTAATGTTTCAATAACCTGCTGAGCCGGATAAATATTTTCAACAGGCATGAGAGTTGATCTTTCATCACTGAAAGGACTGTGCAGACTGATGGCCAGTTGGCATTTGGTTTCTTCTATAAAACGTCGCATTCCAGGAATAATACCAACAGTTGAAACGGTTATTTTGCGCGGACTTATTGCCATTCCCCAATCCGACGTTAAAATTTCAAGCGATTTGATTACCGTATCGGTATTATCGAACGGTTCGCCCATACCCATAAAAACGAGATTTGTTATCGATTCCTTCTCAGGCAGGCTTAATAGTTGATTCAATATGTGTCCCGCGGTAAGATGACCCTGAAAACCCTGTCTACCGGTCATACAAAAGAGACATCCGAATTTACACCCGACCTGCGATGAAACACATAATGTATGGCGTTTTATTTCAGGAATATAGGCCGTTTCAATATAGCGACCGTCATAAACCGGATATAAGTATTTTTTGGTACCATCATTCGAAATATCTATTTTTCCGGGAGCTACGAGGCCAAATTCAAAATTATCGGCCAGTACTTTTCGGGCTTTTTTTGATATATTGGTGAACTGATCAATCTCAGTTGCCCCCCGGCGATAGATCCAGAGTGCAATTTCCCTCATGGTAAATTTAGGGATATCCATAAATTCACAGGCTTTAGTAATCTCCTCCAGTGTCATGCCAATCAGAGCAGGCTTTGTTATCATTATGGTATTAAAAATAGATTTCTGATTGAATATTCTGAAACGGAATTCCTTTGCTGATTAGGATTTCACGCGTATCGACTACCATATCAGCGCTTCCACAAAGATAGTATTTTATATGTGTAGAAAGATGTGGCTTCTTTTTCAAAAAATCAGTGACTCTTCCTTTATAAAACGGCGAAGTATTACTGCCCGAATAACACCTGATATAGTTATCCTGCAGTATGTTCTCAAAATATGAAGAAAAATAAAAATCCTGAAGTGACCGGCTTCCCTGTATCAAAAATCGGTTGGCATTATATCCGGAACGTGCCATAAATACGAAAGGGGCAATACCTGTTCCTGTTGCTATGAAGTAAGCCGGAAAAGGAGAGGGAAGAAATTTTCCAAAAGGCTGTGAAATCAATAAAATATCTCCCTTTATGCATTTTGCAAGTACGGGAGTCAGTTTTCCGTCAGTTACGATTTCATATAATAGTTCGATATTTTTATCGTCCTCAGCACTGATTATGCTATATAACCGAGGTGGTACCGAAAAATTATGGGTTACAGAAATTACCTGCCCCGTCGTAAATCTGAAGGTTCGCCTGAATGATAGAACACCTGAGGAATTACTTATCATCAGGTTGTTTAAAACCCTGATCTCCTTATGATTGTCTTCCGTATTGTTCATATGATAGTTCAGAACTGAATAACCAGTTTAAACTTTAGGAACAAACACAACCGGCAATAGTTTGATCTAGTATACTATTTCGTAATTCTTATCGATGTAAGCTGAGAAAACAGAGCCCTTTTCCACTGTAGCATCCTTACCTTTGAAAACAAGAAACAGAGGATGGAGTAACACGGCTGCAACAATTACTTCATCAGTTCTCGATTTGCCATCCAGTTCCTGGTAGGATCGCAATCTGATATTCTGACCATTCACTGCAACAGTATAGTCAATTGAAAATTCGAGCTGGCCTTCAACACCGGCAAAATTTGCTTCTTTAATTCTTACAATGGTACCAAACGCCGGGGCTCCTTTTTGGATCACTATTATACTATCGGCCAAAACATTTTCAGCTATCTCAAGATTCACCTGATCACCAACTCTGGAAACCCTGCTATCGAGATTTTCATCGAGCATCACCTGAACAATTTCACCTTCCTGAAGAAGAATTTGATTCTGCGATTTTAGATTTACTGATGCCAGTAAAGCAAATAATAGTAGTATTACATTTTTCATTTTGTAGAATTTAAAGTTAGTCGGTACAGAGAATACAAACCAACAAAAAATAGGCCAAGTCTAAAGAATAAAAAAACCCGGCATTAGCCGGGTTTACATAAGATGTTATATTGGTAAAATTCTAATACAGGTTAATTTGAAATGTTTCCTGAACATATACTTCAGGTTCACCATTAAAGGATGTTATCAGGCCTGTAACTGCAATATACTGATTTGTAAAGAATCTTTCCGGACGACGGCTATACTGACGTGTCAGATAACCAGGCATTACGATTGTGAAATCCTGATACGGGTAATACGGACCAAAGTAAAGGAAATATTCATCAGTGGCTCTTGAATAGTAGACCTCAGTTACTCTTCCATATACTGTCATTACATCACCCTGATAGTAGATCGCATCGTATGCCGATACCATTTCGATCCGATATCCGTTATGATAGTGCCAGTATGGAACCATTGGATATATCCGGACGAAGTTACGATGTATTACCGGAGTCCAGTATACTTCAATTCCTACCGGTCTGCGATAAACATAATGAGAAGATCGGTATTCCCTGCTCGGTGGAGGGCTTGAGTATTGATGGCGGGCAACATGTCTTTCCTGGTATACCCTTGGCGAATTGTAAACCACAACTTCGTTTCTCCTGGGTCCGGTTGCCCGGCTCGTCGGATTCGGCGAAGAATTATTATTCGGAGAATAATTATTAGTCCGGCCTGTGTTCCGATTTTCGACGGTCCTTACGTTATTATTACCTGTCGTCTGTTCTGTGGACCGGCTTTCATTATTCCGGGTAGTAGCATTTCTCGTATTTTCAGAGCGCGATTC
>CAYUAV010000273.1:0-5770 GCA_964442665.1 uncultured Bacteroidales bacterium | reverse complement strand
GGTTGAATTTGTTTAACAGGAAGGATAGTACCTTTACCATTTTCCAGAAAAAAGATGGCCTGCCAAGTAATTCAATTAGGGGGATATTGGAGGATGATGAAGGATTTTTATGGATCATGACCAATAAGGGAGTAACAAGATTTAGTTATGATTCGGCAAGCTTTACGAATTATACAATGGAAGATGGACTTAATTCCAACGAGTTTTATGTGCGTTCCTGCTTACGGACAAAAAACGGAAAGTTCTATTTAGGAGGAGAAAATGGATTTAATGTATTTTATCCACAGAATATTAAGAACAATGATTTCATTCCTCCTGTATACCTGACAAATATTAAAATAAACAATATTACGGCAGAAATTGGTGCTGAAAACTCACCTCTTAAAAAGCATATTGGGGAGACAACTGAAATTACATTAAGCCACAAGCAATACTCCTTTACAATAGAATTTATTGCGCTGAATTATACCCGTTCTGCAAGAAATCAATTTTCATATAAGCTGGAAGGATTTGACAGTGACTGGAATTATCCAGGCAACAATAGAAGTGCCAGTTATACAAATATTAAACCAGGCAGGTATGTTTTTCTGGTTAAAGGTTCAAATAATGATGGTATCTGGAATAATACACCAACTCGTTTACTGATAAACATTAAACCGCCATATTGGAAAAGGTGGTGGGCCACACTCATATATATTATATTTATTTCTGGTATAGTTGCTGTTTCTCTGAAAATATGGAATGAAAGAATCAAAATAAAAAATCAGTTAAAGCTGGAACATTTGGCCAGAGAAAAAGAACATGAATTAAATGAAAAGAATATTCAGTTCTTTACAGACATCTCACATGAATTTCGTACCCCCCTGAGTTTAATTATTACTCCCCTTGAGAGTATTATCCTTTCAGCGGGATCTAAAATAAAAGAACAATTGACTGTAATTTACCATAATGCAAAACGCTTGCTTCATTTGACAAACAATCTAATGGATTTTAGAAAACTGGAAGAAGGAATAACAAATCTTAAGGTAGAGTACGGAGATATAGTAAGATTTATTAATGAGGTGTCATCGTATTTCAATGTGGATTCAAGACGACGCCAAATTAATTTAACATTTGAAACAACAGAATCAGATATTTACTGTTGGTTTGACCGTGACAAACTGGAGACCATTTTGTTAAATCTATTGTCAAATGCATTTAAATACACTTCAGATAATGGCAGAATCAGAATTATCGTGAATAGCATCGATTCAAAGGATATTGAGGAAAGATACAATCCTAATCCAGGGAATGCTGCCTTAAGTAATCGGTATGTTGAAATTGCGGTTATTGATAACGGTACAGGTATCACATCTGAAGAACTTCCTTTCGTTTTCGAAAAATTTTATCAGTCAAAATCATCTAAAAATAAAACAAACTCAGGAACGGGAATAGGCCTGGCATTGACCAAAGGTTTGGTTGAATTGCATCATGGATTTATAAAGGCCGAAAGCAACCCGAACTTTAAAACATGTTTTACTTTGGTTTTGCCTGTTGATCGTACGGCATATCTTGAAGATGAACTCGTTTCCGAACCGACAAGTGTCCTGGAAAGAACTATTTTAAATGATCCTGAAGAGTATAGAATACCGAAGAATAAAAAAGACTTGACCGAATCAGATAGGAGTAAAGAAAGATATGAAGTATTGATTGTTGAAGATAACTATGAACTAAGAACTTTTCTGGCAAAAGAACTCAGCGAAGAATTTAATATCACCCACGCAGAAGATGGAAAGGTTGGCATCGAACTTGCCTTCAGAGATATACCGGATTTAATTATTAGTGATATTTTAATGCCCCAAAGCAGCGGGATTGATTTATGCAACATTATTAAAACAGATATTAGAACTAGCCATATTCCTGTTATCCTGCTTACAGCAAAGACTACCATTAGTGATCAGATTGAAGGAGTTAAAACAGGAGCAGATGCTTATATAACCAAGCCTTTTAACATGCAATTCCTGTTTGTGCAGATTAATCAACTAATTCAATCACGAAGAAAATTGTATGCACATTTTAGCCAGGATGTTTATATTATACCGAATAAATTGACTGATAATGAAATGGATCAGAGGTTTATTCAGAAAGCAATAGAATATATTGTCTTGAATATAACTGATAATACATTTAATGTTGAAGGATTGGCAGTTGCTATGAACCTGTGTCGCAGCAATGTATATAGAAAAATAAAGGCACTTACAGGTAAAACGATTATTGAATTTATCAGGATTGTCCGACTAAAGCAGGCAATAAAACTTATGGAAACCAAAAAGTATACACTGGCTGAGATTGCTTATCTGACGGGTTTCACTTCACCCTCTTACTTTACCAAAAGTTTTAAAGATCAGTATGGTAAGCCCCCTTCTGAATACCTATCCTAATAAAGAACCATATAATAAAACATTATGAAATATTCAATACTAGCCCTCCTGAAAGTCCTGGTGGCTGCATAAAGCATAGATACGCATCAATTTTCAAAGTGTTTGGCTGATATTTTATAGCCTGCTATTATACATAAGAATAAATTTCTACATCTAATTCTTAATTAATCCAATATTACGGAGCCCTAAATCCACATATGTAGAACTAAAACCACTAAAAATGATGAAATTAATCCTAACCTTATTTTTCCCTGCAGGGGGATATCAGCTGAAAAGACTTATTATGATCATGAAGCTATGCATCATAATAGGTTTGATGTCTTTACAAAATTCATTTGCAGGTGTATGCTCCCGGAACGAGAAAATCAACACCATCTCTACCAAGTTACTGTCCGATGTTATAGGCCCAACAGCTAATGTCCAACAGGTAGTAATAAAAGGTAAAGTAACCGATGCAGAAGGAAATCCACTGCCAGGGGTGAACATTATTGAAAAGAAGACAACTAACGGTACCGTTACTGATGTGGATGGCAACTATTCGATCACTGTTTCATCTCCTGAATCGGTACTGGTATTTTCCTATGTCGGATACCTTACTGAAGAAATGCAGGTAGGTAATCAATCGGTATTAAACCTGACACTTATTGAAAGCCTCGAAGAACTGAGTGAAGTTGTTGTTATCGGTTATGGATCGATGGAAAGGGCCAATGTTACAGGTGCTATTTCATCTATAAAAAGCGAAGAGCTTACAAAGGCTCCTGTTCCTAATTTTATTGAAGCTTTGAAGAGTCAGATCCCCGGTGTGAGGGTAACCAGAACAGACGGGAAACCCGGACAAGGAGTTAACTTTCTGATTCGGGGAGAAAATTCGTTGAATAACAGTAATGAACCCCTGATAGTTATTGATGGTGTTCCGTTAGCCGGGACCGGAGAAAAGAATAATCTTAATCTTTCCGAATGGAATGCGAATGATATTGAATCAGTAGACATTTTAAAAGATGCGGCAGCTGCTTCTATTTACGGATCCCGTGGCGCCAATGGTGTAATACTAATTACTACAAAGATGGGAAAAGTAGGTAAACCTGTACTGAATATCAATATTTCACAAGGCTTTACCAACATGGTGCAAAAACCTGATTTAATGAATGCTGAAGAATTTGTCCAGTTAAAAATGGATGCTGCAGAAGGTGCCGGTCGGCCGCATGAGCTGGAAGATGTGCTGACTGATGTTGTTGAGTATGCAAATTATACAGACTCGACCGGAATAAAGGAGATAGACTATCATGATGTATTGCTCAGGACAGGGAAAATAACTGATGTTAGTTTATCACTATCCGGCGGTACCGAAAAGATCACGTTCTATATGAATGGTGATATATACCTGGAGGATGGCATTGTACAACATACTTCATACGACAGGTATTCTTTCAGGTTGAACTCGGAATACAATCCTTATAAATTCATTAAGCTCGGGGCAAAAATACAACTTACAAAAACAATTGCCGATGAAACAGGAAATGCTGCAGTCTGGTATCAGAACAAATCAGATTTTACTGATTTCCTGGGAAATACTCCCTTAGGCAGGTTATACAACGAAAACAATGAACTGATACCTACGGTTAAGGGCGACCAGTTTGATTACAATCCTCTTTGGAAATACAGGGAATCCCAGACTGACAGAACCACTTCCCGTTTTCTTCTGAATCCTTATATTGAATTTACGTTTTTCGATGGCCTCACATACAGGATAAATGCCTCTGCCGAACAGCGCACCGAGAACTATGGAAGGTTTACTTCTTCACGCTATAACTGGTCGACCCTGGGGGATGCACCGGGACGTAATCACTCGGAATTAGTAGTTGTTGAGCCTACAACTTACCTCCTGGATAACATTGTTAATTACAAAAAAGTTCTGGCCGATAAACATTCTCTAAATGCCACTTTCGTTTTTGGTATTCAGACATTCAGATGGGACTCCTTGGGAGTTCAGGGAGACGGATCCGTTACCGATTTGCTGGATTACAATGCAATAAATTCCTCGGAACAAGACTTTAAAATTATTGACCTGGAAAATGACGAATGGACAAAAATGTATGTAGCAGGCCGTCTGGGCTATAGCTTCGCAAGACGCTATAATTTTACCGGTACGTTGAGATATGACGGTTCCAGCGTTTTCGGACCTGATATGCGATGGGGATGGTTCCCTTCTGTTTCTTTTGCCTGGAATATCAGTGAAGAATCTTTCCTTAAAAATCTGGGAATATTTAATTTGCTCAAATACCGTATCAGCTGGGGACAGATGGGCAATGACCAGATAGGTTCGTATGGCTATGTTGCCCTTACCGAAGATGTAAGATATCCGTTTAACGATGTATGGTATGCAGGATATACTGCCGACAAACTTGAGAACAGGGTACTAAAATGGGAAACAAGCCAGCAGTTCAATACAGGATTGGATTTCGGACTGTTCAACAACAGGTTGTCCGGTTCAGTTGATGTATATAAAACCAATACAAAAGATTTGATTCTTGATCAGCAAATACCTTCTGTCACCGGATTCACGGAAATAGTAAGTAATATTGGTGAGACTGAAAACCGTGGGGTTGAAGCAATACTGAACTGCCGTGTTCTCGATGGCAGTTTTAAATGGTCAGTAACAGCCAACTGGGCCTTAGACAGGAACAAAATAGTTCATCTTAGTGGTGCAAAAGATGAAGCGGGCAATGAGGTTGACGATGAAGGTAACGGGTGGTTCATAGGTCAGGATATCAATGAAATTTACGATTATGATTTTATTGGTGTCTGGCAGCTCGGGGATAGCGCAGAAGCTGCTGCCATGCATCCTAGTATAAGAAATTATGGTCCCGGTGATCCGAAAATAAGAGATGTTGACGGTAACGATACCATAAATAGTGATGACCGGACATTTCTTGGCAGTCCTACTCCGGATTGGTATGGCGGATTAAGAAATACGTTCAGCTATAAAGGACTGGAATTAACAGTTCTATTCGATGCCGTGCAGGGAGTTACAAGGATCAATTACTTTTACGGAGGATATACTTCCCGTGGTAATGAAGTAAAAGTGGATTACTGGACTCCGGAAAATCCTTCGAATGAATTTCCGCAACCCAATATCAGAAGCCCCTATTATTTTCAGGATGCTGTAAGGGTTAAGGACGCCTCATTTGTTGCCCTGCGTAATGTTTCTCTTTCCTATACGCTGCCGCAAAAATGGGTAGAAAAGGTGAAAGTTTCGGGCATGCAAATATATATAAGAGGTAATAACCTGAAGTACTGGACAGACTTTGTGGGTTACTCTCCTGAAACAGATCTGGGGAGATTCCCGGTAA
>CAYUAV010000272.1:5397-5780 GCA_964442665.1 uncultured Bacteroidales bacterium | reverse complement strand
AAACCAGCAATTCAGGTATTACCATAATCTTAGACGAAGAGAGCGTTTAGGAAAAAAAACTAACGGATTTTCAGGAAATTTCTTTGCTCTATCACTTAATGCAAGTTATAATAATGATTTAGATGGAATTGACTTTTACAATGCCGGTTATCCGTTTGATCCGGAACATAATTACAATTTTAAAACCGGGATTTATTATGGATTACAGCGTCGGATCGGAAATATCGGATTCGTTGAAGGATATTTGGGCATAACCGCAGGAAAGCGATTAAATCAATATGGATACAATCCTCCCTTTTTCGATAATGGATTTATAATTTATAGTTTACATGGGAGTATCAGAGCTGGATTTGCTATTGAATCTTTCAAGAATTTTAAAAGGG
>CAYUAV010000272.1:0-5387 GCA_964442665.1 uncultured Bacteroidales bacterium | reverse complement strand
TGACCAGTCATGGTCTAATCCCCACAGAACAGCATAAACCATATATATAATCATGAAAATAAGTTTATTAATACTTTTAATTACTTGTACAAGTTATAGAATTACATTTCCTCAAAATGATTCAATTCATGACTTAATAAATGAAGAATATAAGGACTTAAGAAATAACAGGTTTTATAAATTATTTCTGGTTGATCGCGATAAAGAAATAAGTCACCTCTGGAAATTTGATCTCATACATTTTGGGCTATTACAGCCAAATATTGGATTCGAGCAGAGAATCGGAAAAAAATGGTCATCAAATACTGTTTTTTCAGGAGGATTTTTGTATCAAGATTTGGAGTTGAGTTATACGATGGGTGAATTCGAGCACAAAGAATATCCATTCTACTTAAATGAAACCCAGGAAATTAGATTTTATTATAATTTTTTACGTAGAAAGCAGTTAGGAAAACGAATCAATGGTTTCTCGGGTAACTATTTTGCGCTATCTATTTCTGCATTTCACGAACTCGGTAATCCAGGTTTTAAGCTTAACTCCGGAATCAATTACGGATTACAACGACGTATTGGCAATATTGGGTTTATCGAAGCTTACGTTGGTATAATTTCAAGTTATTCTTATCACAAAATCTCTTATGACAGCAACAGAAGGGGTGATTATATTACTTATGAGAATTGGGAATATACATTCAATTTAGGAATTAAAGCCGGCTTCGCTATCGATTCTTCTAAAAAAACGAATTGAAAGAAATTAAAAAAATATTGCTCCTTTTTTTGATCCTGTTTTCAGGGGGATTCCATATTTATTCCCAGGAAACCGTTCATGTCATTACACGAAAAACAGAAAAGGAATTTGCGGTGCAACCAAAATCCAGGTTAACCATTAATGCCGAAAGAGGTATAATTATCATTAAAAGCTGGAATGAAAATAATGTAAAGGTTACGCTGAAGCTTGTCGCGAAGAACAAGGAACTGGAAACTGCCCGTGAGGAAGTTCAGTATATGCAGTATACTTTAACTGAGGGCAGGAATGAAATTATCCTGAAGAATGTCTTGTTGCTACCGTCAAAAAAAGAGTATTCGGAATTATCAAGTATTATTCGGGCTGAATACGATATATATATTCCAGACAATATGCCAGTTACCATTCGTAATAAATTCGGTTCGGTTACACTACGCAATTTAAACGCAACATTAAATATTGATTTAGAATACAGCGATCTTACGCTTCACGATTGTAATGCGGAACTGGACTTATTTATTAATACCGGGGATCTCGTTTGTAGTCGTTCGGAATTAAATGCAACCATTGAGACCCGCTATTCGCAAATTAATTTCAACCAGGTTAAAGGTGATATAAAACTTATCATGATGTATGGTAATATCTATATTTCACTTAGCAATGATCTGACAATGGATTTGACAGCCAACCGTACCGATGTTCTTTTAGTCAACAGGGAGTGCAGTGAATATAAAATCAAGATTAACGGCGAATATACGCCGCTGCGAATTCAGCCTGACTGCTACTTTAAAAAAGCAGGTTTACTGAAAAACAGTTATGAAAATGATGTTACCGATATTCCCTGGATATTGGATTATTCACCTCCCGGGGCAAAATCCAAACTGACCATCGAGGCCCGGTTTGGAACGATTAATCTGAATTAGTCATGTCGTTTATTAATAAATAAGGTTTCTACTCCCGCTCAGCCTGACCGTCATTCTGAGCGTAGTCGAAGAATAGGTCAGATGGATTATAAGAGATAAACAAGCTAAACTAAACGACATTGCCTCAACCAGCTACTGGGATTCTCCGTATATTGTCTTTAGAACTTTCAAGAGACTTTCCCTCCATTCCGGTATCTCTATTCCAAACACTCGCTTTATTTTACTCTTATCCATTACGCTGTACATAGGCCGTTTGGCCGGTAAGGGATACTGTGCAGTCGTAACAGGTTTAACATGGCAATTTAATCCGGTAAGTCTCATGATTTCCACGGCAAAATCATACCAGCTGCACCAGCCTTCGTCAGAGTAATGATAAATTCCCCCATAATCTTCTTTATCGGATAAAATATGCTTGACCATATATAAAAGAGCACCGGCCAGGTCGGTTGCAGAGGTAGGTATACCGAACTGATCGTTTACTACCGTGAGCTCTTCTTTTTCTTTTCCCAGCCTGAGCATGGTTTTTAAAAAATTCGTACCCTGTGCCGAATATAGCCATGAAGTGCGCAGGATGATATTTTTCGGGTTTTTCAGCACTTCCCGTTCCCCGGCATATTTACTTTCGGCATAAGCCGATATTGGGTTGGGTCTGTCATTTTCGGTATAGGGCCTGTCTTTCGTACCGTCGAAAACATAATCAGTCGATAAATGAATAAGCAGGGCATCAATTGATGCAGCTGCTTCGGTTAAATATGCCGGGATATCGCGGTTCAGAAGGAATGCCTTTTCCGGTTCTTCTTCGGCCTTATCTACAGCGGTATAAGCTGCACAATTAATTATTACATCGGGATTTTCATTTCGGACAAAGTCCATTACAGCTTTCTTTTGGGTCAGGTCCATCTCTTCAATATCGGTAAACAGGAATTCACATTGCCTTAACTTCGAATGTTGCGAATAAAGCTCGGTTCCCAGTTGTCCTTTTGCTCCAGTGACCCAGATTTTTTTCATTTAACAAATATGAAATTGTTTTTGGCCTCTCTTAAATTTGGAAGACAGGCATCTTTTGGCGACAAAATGGCCTTTCCTTCGGGTATTCTCCAATTGATGTTCAGTTCGGGATCATTGTATATCACCCCGGCATCATATTCGGGGGCATAAAAATCATCGCATTTGTAAAATACAATAGCTTTTTCCGAAAGCACCGAAAACCCGTGAGCGAATCCCCGTGGTATTAGAAGTTGTTTACGGTTTTTACAGGATAGTTCAATACCGAACCATTTGCCAAAAGTGGGCGAACCCTTTCGCATATCTATAGCCACATCGTATATTTCACCGTTCAGCACACGTACCAGTTTTGTCTGGGCCCTCGGCTCCATCTGGTAATGAAGTCCGCGGATGACTCCATAACCCGATTTGGATTGGTTATCCTGGACAAACTGATATTCGATACCGGCACTTTTTAATTTTTCGTAATTATAGCTTTCAAAAAAATACCCCCTTTGATCTTCAAAAAAATCGGGTTCAATTATTACCAATCCCTGTAGTCCGGTTTCTGTAATCTTCATTTGACTGGTCTTTTAATCGAAAGTGATAATCTGGTTTTCTGCCAGTTTTATTAAATATTGTCCGTATTGATTTTTTTCAAGCGGTTCAGCCAGTTTTAGCAATTGTTCTTTATCGATATACCCTCTTTTGTAAGCTATTTCCTCCGGGCAACTGATCTTCAGTCCCTGGCGCTGTTCAATGGTATAGATATAGTTCGATGCCTGCATCAGGCTTTCGTGGGTGCCCGTATCAAGCCAGGCCATACCCCGGCCCAGTATCTTAACTTTAAGCCTTCCTTCTTTCAGATACAACCGGTTCAGATCGGTAATTTCCAGTTCACCTCGTTTCGAGGGTTTCAGCGACCGGGCTTTCTCAACCACATCGTTACTGTAAAAATACAGTCCGGTAACGGCATAATTCGATTTGGGCTTTTCGGGTTTCTCTTCAATACTTATAGCCTGTAAACCGCTATCGAATTCTACCACACCATAACGTTCCGGATCGTTAACAAAGTATCCGAAAACGATAGCACCATCGTCGAATCCCGATACTTTCAGCAATTCTTTTCCGAAGCCATGACCATAAAAGATATTATCGCCCAGGATGAGGGACGCTTTATCATTCTCAATAAATTTTTCGCCTATTATAAAAGCCTGTGCCAGTCCTTCGGGATAGGGTTGTTCGGCATATGAGATCTTTATTCCGAATTGATTCCCGTCATTCAACAATTTCTGAAACAGAGGCAAATCATCGGGCGTACTGATGATAAGGATATCGCGGATTCCTGCCAGCATGAGCACCGACAAGGGATAGTAGATCATGGGTTTGTCATAGATGGGCAGGATCTGTTTTGAGATATGACCCGTTAAGGGATATAAACGGGTGCCTGAACCCCCTGCCAGAATAATACCTTTCATTTCAGTTGGTTTTATTATTTAAAAATTGCCGGAAGTAGTCGATGGTTTGGATGAGTCCTGATTCCAGGTTAATTTTTGGTTCCCATCCAAGTATTGCTTTTGCCAGCGTAATATCGGGCTGTCGTTGCACCGGATCATCTTCCGGAAGTGGTTCATGAACTATTTTCGATTTCGATCCGGTAAGTTCAATGATCTTTGCTGCCAGCTCGAGCATGGAAAATTCCTTTGGATTGCCAACATTCACCGGGCCGATAATTTCGTCAGCGGTGGCCATCATTTTCACCATAGCCTCAACCAGATCGTCGATATACTGGAAACTACGTGTTTGTGTTCCGTCTCCGTAAATGGTGATATCCTGATTTTGCAATGCCTGCATGATAAAATTAGACACCACCCTGCCATCGTTAGGGTGCATCCGGGGGCCGTAAGTATTGAAGATCCTGACAATTTTTATCCTGACTTTATTCTGATAGTAGTAATCGACAAAAAGGGTTTCGGCGCAACGTTTGCCTTCGTCGTAACATGAGCGTCTGCCGATAGGGTTTACATTTCCCCAGTAACTTTCGGGCTGAGGATGTATTTTCGGATCGCCATATACTTCACTTGTCGATGCCTGCAGGATTTTTGCCTTAATGCGTTTGGCAAGTCCCAGCATATTGACTGCCCCCATTACCGAGGTCTTAACGGTTTTAATCGGATTATACTGGTAATGAACCGGCGACGCCGGACAAGCCAGGTTATAAATTTCATCGACCTCAATATAAAAAGGCGAAGTTATATCGTGCCGTATCAGTTCAAAATAGGGATTATCCAGCAGGTGTATAACATGTCGTTTTGAACCGGTAAAATAATTATCGAGACATATGACTTCGTTACCTTCCTTAAGCAGCCGTTCGCACAGATGCGAACCTATGAAACCGGCTCCTCCCGTAACGAGAATTTTTTTCATGAATCGTTTCATCCGATATCCGTATTTAGTTGGTTTTTCGTCCTATGCAATAATACATAAAACCATTTTCGTTCATTTCCTGAGGTTCGTATATATTTCGGCCATCAAATATCACTTTATTCTTCAATAATTTCGAAAGTACTTTATAATTCGGAGTTCTGAATTCGGGCCATTCGGTCACCAGCACGAGTGCGTCGGTATCTACTGCCACTTCATACATATCGGCACAAAATTCGATCTTATTACCGATAATTCTTTTAGCCTCGTCCATAGCAACCGGATCGTATGCTTTCACTTTCACATGGTTT
>CAYUAV010000271.1:0-5797 GCA_964442665.1 uncultured Bacteroidales bacterium | reverse complement strand
GAAAATAATACCTGGCAATTATACCTTCTTAAGAAAACGGCATTTCTTAAGGGGAGTAATATCAGTGAAGCAACAGGTAAGTATTATCCTGATGCTGAGAAGGCAGATATTCTGATATCATTTGATTCTCGCAGCAAAGAAATATGGAGGGAATACACGCACCGCAATATCGGTAAAACCATTGCCATGGTTGTTGACAATAAGGTATATTATACCCCGAAAGTCGTATCGGAAATAAAAGAAGGAAAGTGCATGATTTCGGGCGATTTTTCGGTTAAAGATGCAGACCGGCTGATTGCCATAATCAATAGCGGAGTACTTCCATTACAATTTGAGCTGATAGAATAATTCAAATGCAGAATGAACCCCGGCAGTAATAACCGGGGTTTTTTAATACCAGGATAAATCTCATAACTGTTTAAAACTAACCATAAAGTGAGAAGTACAATTAAATTAGTTGGGTACATTTAAAGCAACTCTATAAATTATTAATTCCCATAACATTAAGGTTGATTTCTTGTTTTTTTTTAATACTTTGCATAAAATAATTAGTTTGGAATTTTGCACAGAAGGTCAACGTTGAAATTTAAAGAGAATTCAATGAATCGTGATTCAACATAGATTTAGATTATTAACTTCCAAATTCAGTCTGATGAAAAAAAAGACAAAATTAAACCCGACACTTTTTGCTGCACTTCTGAGTGTTAGCTGTCTGATTTCCTATGCTCAAACCGATATTCCGGGTGGAGATGTTTACGGGACCTGGTTAAAATCGAATTCACCCTATCATATTAATGGCGATATCACTATTCCCAACGATTCGACATTAACTGTCGAACACGGCGTAAGGGTTGAATTTACCGGACTTTACAAACTCGATGTACAAGGCACACTTTTAGCGGAAGGTTTAGCAAACGACAGTATTGTATTCACAGTTACCGATACTTCGGGTTTTTATAATAACACTCATACCGGTTGGCAAGGAATTCAGTTTGCAAGTACCTTATCGACGAACGATTCTTCCAGGCTTGTGTATTGTATTATTGAATATGGAAAGTCTGTCAGCAGTTCCGGGCCAAATGGGGATCCCGATAAGAGTGGTGGAGGTCTGTATATATGGGGATTTAGCAAAATTTATTTGTATGGAATTGAGGTTCGCTTTTGCCGGGCCTATTCATTAGGTGGAGGTATTTTTATAACCAATCAGGCTCCGGGTGTGAATGTCACCCTTTTATATTCAAAAATTCATCATAATGCTTTGACAGGTTGCTGTTGGGGAGGTGGTATATATGCACAGGGAGATTTTAACCTGATCGGGAGCCAGCTTACAGAGAATAGTTCTGGTCATGGAGGGGGTCTTTACATGGAATCGGGCGAAAACTTAGTTGTCGGAAGCTCGGTCATTTCAAATAATACAGCGGCGGGTTATGGCGGTGGTATTTATTTACTGGATATTGATAATGCCTTCTTTGACAATACACTCATCAGCAATAATTCGGCAATTAATAAAGGAGGAGGACTTTACTTTGAATCATCAAACGCCTTTATCTTAAACAATACTATAACCAATAACTTTTCAACTGATGCCGGTGGAGGTATCTATTCGGAAATCAACGCCTCATATTCCGATACCGTCATGAATACCATTGTTTGGGGGAATGTAGCAACGAATGCTGATTCGTCTGTTGCGGGTGATGTTATTGTGACTTATTCCGACATTGAAAGAGGTTATACCGGGGAAGGCAACATAAACAGCGATCCTTTGTTTATGGTACCATCAGCCGGTGCGGGTTCAGAATATAGCAGTCTCCTTGCCGACTGGTCATTACAGGCATCATCGCCGTGTATTAATTCCGGCAATCCTGAATTAAATTATACGGAAACTGATCTGACCGGATTCCCGCGGGTTGATTGTTTGAGCGATACCATTGATATGGGAGCTTATGAATTTGTTCCGGAAGACGTTATGCCAACAGTTGAGAATGCCACCGTTCATATCAGTGAAAATGTTACGAATAATACTATTGTTCATACGGTTACAGGTACAAATGTTCTCTATTTTAGCATTATTGCAGGAAATACCGATAATGCATTTTCTCTTGATTCCATAACAGGAGTTATCCGTGTTAGTAATGAACAGGTTATAAGTCATGCTACCACACCTTTTTTTGAATTAATAATTGGAGGATACAATAATTGTGCATCCGCTGAAAACCTGATAACAATATTCGTTGATGAAGAAGTAATCGAAAATTCCCTTGAAACACAAATAATTGGTGATAATATCATTATCTACCCTAATCCTGTATCTGACATTCTGAATTTACAGTTCAACCTTGACCATACTGAAAAAATTAATATAGCTGTTTATAACTGCAGAGGACAATTGGTCAGAGAGCTGTTTTCAGATGAAATGCCGCAGGGTCATCATCAGCTGGTTTGGCAACTTAACTGTTCTGTTCAATATGAAATACCATCCTCAGTTTACCTGCTTCATTTTAAGGGTGAGACATTCACAACGGTTATCCGGTTTATAAAAGAGTAACTTTCGTTTTAATTTAATAACCATCATTACAACAGGAAGTTATCTTTTTTGGTGGAGGAAACACTTGGTATATTGTTGCATTTTATAAACTTATCAGGAAGTAAAAATGAAAGATTTTCGAATATGTTGACATAGGGTTGTCAACGGTATATCTTAACTTTGAAATAAGCAGATGATCATGAAAGCATCTGATAACTTGGACCAAATTCCGGTAGCTATTCTTGCAGATTGTCAACTTAATAGTTCAATTATAACCATAATTTATGGAATATCTGGATAAAGTAAGCCTTGCTCAAACCATTGATAATGTGTCGGAAGCTTTGCTTTTTAATTTGGAAATCGGCGAAAAGGAAAAATATGCTCTCGCCGATTTTATTGCCGGCCGGCATGGACAACCCCGTTCCTACGCAAATACGTTTGCACCCACAGATTTTGATCTGCAGAAAGATTTAATTCTCTTTACGGGAGAAAAAGTTACGTCTGCCGTGGGTAAATGTCACATGATAGGTGAAGAAGCAAGCAGAATTTTACGCAAGCTGAATATAGAAACCGAAACGGTCAAAATGTCCCTTATTCAGGCCGATGAAGGACTTCACCGCCGGATCAGCGAAAACCTGGAGTATTCCAGGTACCCCTATGGTATGTATTGCTGTAAAATGTGTTCGTGTGCTTTATGGATAAATTTGGCCTCGGGTGGATTATATAATGACACAGAATTATTATTAGCCGGATTAGGTTATTTAAAACAACATCGGGAGAATAACGGGAAATGGAAAGGATTCCCTTATTACTACGTTTTATATGTACTTAATGAAATTGAGACTGATTTGGCATCGGATGAACTGAAACACACAGCCGGATTTCTTGAGAGAAAGTTAAGAAAGAAAAAGCCGGACTCAACTAAATATGAATTAAGGCGAAATTATATTTGCGAAAAGACTCTCGAAAAAGTTAACAGCAACTGAACGAGTATTGCCCGAAGAATCGGTTTATAGCTCACTTTATTATGGTTCAGAAAAGAATACGCTGATATTTCAGGTGTGTACCCGGTACTATTTATCCTACTCTTAACCATATTCCCGGCTGATAGAAGATACATGAATTTCTGAAGCATTCCCAATTTTTAAACATGAGGCCTGGAAGATCAGAGAACATAGAGGTTATTTGAAAAAAGTAATTATTTTCAAAATTAATTTGATCAATCTAACTATTTTTATCGAAAATTTTTTCAATGAATAGTTTTAATAAAACTATTTCATCACTATCGGACCTGATTGAAAATGTTGTGCAACAGACCATCAAACAGTATGATTTTGATGATCTTTCGAGGCAGCAATTGCACTATTTACGGGTTATATTGAGACTGCATAATCCATCTGTCTCAGAACTGGCGGCAGAACTTAAATTAACAAAACCGACGGTCACGGTTATGATAGACAAGCTGGAATCAAAGGGATATATCAAGCGGGTCAAATCGGATGCTGACCGGCGAAGCATGCACCTTCACCTTGCTGAGAAAGGAATGCAGGTAAACTCTATTCTGGAAAAGGGACACGATCGTTTAGCAGAAACTATAAAATTAGCATTAAACGAAACAGAGACTACGATACTAATGGAATTATTAAAAAAATTAGTTCGAAATATCTAATTTAAATTGACCTGATAACGTCAGCATATTTACGAGAAAACTGTAGCCATGGAAAATCGCGTAAAAATAGCACGGAGGGTAACCTGGATAGGTTTTTTTGCCAATCTCATTCTTTCACTGGGAAAACTTGTTGCAGGAATTCTGGGTAAAAGTACAGCAATGGTAGCCGATGGGGTGCATTCCATCTCCGATTTTATTACCGATTTTATAGTGCTCGCCTTTGTAAGCGTATCTGACAAGGCCAGTGATGAAGACCATCATTACGGTCACGGCAAATTTGAAACGTTTGCCACTTTGTTAATCAGTTTTGCTTTATTGGCTGTTGGAGTTGGAATATGCTGGGAGGGTGTTCAGCATATTATTAAATCGTTTAAGGGCCATTTTTTCGGACAACCTTCCTATATTGCTCTGGCTGCCGCAATTGTTTCTATTATTTCAAAGGAATGGTTGTATCAATATACCCTTAAAGCAGGAAAATCCATTAATAATCAGGCTGTGATTGCCAATGCATGGCACCACCGGTCCGATGCTTTTTCGAGTATAGGAACTTTATTGGGTATCAGTGGCGCTATTTTTCTGGGGGGCCAGTGGCGAATCCTGGATCCCCTGGCAGGTGTTGTTGTGAGTTTCTTTATTGTCAGAGTTGCTGTAAAGCTTGCCATTCCAAGTGTAAAAGAATTACTTGAATCGGCTCTGCCCGTTGAACTGGAAAATGAAATACTGAAGATTGTACACTCAACTCCCGGAGTTAAGAGTTCACACAGACTAAAGACCCGTAAAATTGGAAGTATCTATGCCATCGACATTCATGTACAACTTGACTGCAGTATATCTTTCGTTGAATCACACGAAATTGCTTCCGAAATAGAAAAAAATCTGCGAGGAAAATATGGAAATCAAACCCAAATCAGCATACATACCGAGCCCTTCAGTGCGAATGGTAATAACAATTCACCGGAAAATTAACATAACCGATATGCTTGTAACCCAATAACCCGGGCTTTTCCGTCTGTTAAAATATATGTAATTTGGCATGAAATATTTAGCGATATAGTATATTCCTGAATAATTAAATAAATCCATTTTAAATAAACACTATTAAAAATTGAAAACCGATAACAAAATCAGATTTAGTCAGGTACTGGCTATGCCAATTGGTATGCTGTTGCTGGCCGTTGCCTTACTCATGCAGAAATTTTTACCCGTGAATAATTTTCTCGACTTCATAGCAGGTCTGTTCATCGGATTATCCATTGCAATAAATATCTATTATATTCTGATAATATCCCGAAAATTCAGAAGAAGTTAATATCGAATATTACTGCTTTTGGGATATTATTTTTCAAGGATACCTGTCAGATTATTATGTATTTTGTAACGATTTTATTCGTTATGTCATTACCTGTATATAACCATAACAAATTTTATTATGAAACAATGTACTTCCATAGTGATCATTTTATTGGGTATTCTATTCGCCTGTGAGAAAGATAAAAACAATGAAGAGGTTTTAACTCCTGATGTGAGTGGATTCTGGATAGTAACCGAAACTGTTACCGGCAATTGCCTGGGGGAAGTTTACCCGCAACAGGAAACTGTGATTT
>CAYUAV010000270.1:0-5804 GCA_964442665.1 uncultured Bacteroidales bacterium | reverse complement strand
ATCTTGCTGTTAAGCGTGAGTATGATATCGAGGAACAACTTATTATGATTCATCCGTTCGACATATACGGAGAAGTTGGCTTTGGGATGGATTTTTACCTGACTTATTTTAAACTGGGTACTGAAATCAAGTATTCATTCGGCCTGACTAATATCCTCGATACACAGGATAAACATGGTGAGTTACCAGTTGAATTTGAAAAATATACAAATGTGATTGACCGGATAACCTCGCATATGGTAATCATATCATTTCATTTCGAGTAAACCTATATTGTCAGCCGGCTGAACTCCGAACAGATAATTGCTGCTGCAATCGATACATTTAGCGATTCGGTGCGATTTGCAGAAGTACTGAAATTCGGTATCAGAATACGTTCTTTGATCATGGGAATTAAATCGGATGAAATACCACGGGTTTCATTACCGAGGATAACTGCAGCAGGGATACTAAGACTCTTTTTATAGATGTTTTCCCCATTAAGTGTGCTTCCATAAATCGTATAATCCAGACTACGTAAATTCAGCAATAATTCTTTTAATGAAGTATAGTGAATATTTACCCTCAAGATTGCCCCCATTGTAGCTTGCACAACTTTTGGATTATAACATTCAACGGTATCTTCGGAACAAAAGATATTTCCGATACCGAACCAGTCGGCAAGACGGATTATGGTACCAAGATTTCCGGGATCCCTTATAGTATCGAGAACGAGAATCAATTTATCTGAATGCATTGCTAAAGGTTGTTTGATGACCGGCTTTTGTAATACGACTAATACACCTTGTGGATTTTTAAGAATACTGACTTTCTCAAATTCTTCCGGTTTTACTTCAGCAACAGGAATATTTTTTTTATGCAGGTTTGATTTTACTGTAAGCTTATTGCCGGGAGTATAAACGAGCAATTTTATATCCGAATAATGCGATGCAATGGCTTCCTCGACTATTTTATTCCCTTCAGCCAGGTATACATTCTCATTCTCGCGACTTTTCTTCTGATGCAACGATCGCAGATATTTAAGTTGTGATTTTGTAATCATGATTTAGCTTGGAACATTTATTGTGAAGCAATCGTTTTGTTTGCTAATTTTCAAAATCTCTGTTTTTTACATGAAACAAACAGTTATCTTTGGGCGAATGTAGTAAATTAATGCTGAAATAGAGTTGCTTACAGGTCTTTCAAATAAAATCATTGTCAGAAATTTAGTACTTTTTGTATTGGTTGTTGGCTGGTCATGTTCCCCGACACGAAGACTGGCTGAAGATGAATATTTGCTCGATAAAGTCAAGACCAAAGTTGATTCAAAGACTATAGATGCTGAAGATTTAAAAACTTACGAAAAACAAACTCCCAATAAAACAATCCTTGGAGTAAAATTTCATCTGTTTCTTTACAACCTGGCATCACCTGAAAAAGAAAAAGGTATAAGCGGATGGTTGCGGAAAATAGGAGAAGAACCTGTTATCTGGAATCCGCTGCTTACTGAAAGGACAACGGAACAATTTAAGACTTACCTTAAGACCAGGGGTTACTACGACAGTTATGTTGAGGATACAGTTATATTGAAAAATCAAAAAGCCAAAGTATATCGATCCGTTGAACTTAACAAGCCTTACATTATCAGAAGTATTTCCTATCGTTTCGAAGATCAAAAAATTTCAGGTCTGATATTAAACGATACGGCAAACCGTCTGATAAAAACGGGCGACAGGTTCGATATGGAGAAACTTCAGCAAGAGAGACAACGGCTCGAAGAATTGCTGAAAAATAATGGATATTTCAGGTTTTCAAAAGAATATATTTTTTTCGATGCCACGGAAATTCCGGGTTCGAAACAGGTCGATCTGAAGATTCTGATCAGAGAAAACATTACAGGAATTCCTGATCCTGAAACAAAAGTGAGACACCATGAGCAGTACAAAATAAACTCAGTGTATATCTATCCCGATTTCTCTCTTTTTTCGGATATTTCGGATGAAAACAGTATGCAGGTCGATACAATAAACAGGGATGGCACACATATAATTTATTCCGGTAAGCTGAGAATCAGGCCTGAAATTTTACTATGGCCTAACCTATGCGATCCCGGCGATTTATACAGGTTGAATAACCTTAAAAAAACGTATAGTAACTATTCGTCCCTGGGACTATTCCGTGTTATAAATATTCATTTTAAGGAATTGGGAAGGGATTTTTCCGATTCCAGCAATTACCGATATATCGACAGTTATATTGAACTTTCGCCCCGTAAGCCTCAATCATACGATGCAGAAATAGTCGGAACAAATTCTTCGGGCGATTTTGGCGCCCGGACAAATTTTCGCTATTATAATTATAATCTTTTGCGGGGAGCTGAAAATCTTGAGGTTCGCGTTACCGGGGCTATTGAGCAAATGAAACGACGAACAAGTTACAGCTATCTAAAACCAATGCTGGAAGCTGGTATTGAAGCTACCCTCAGTGTACCTAAAATTCTGGTTCCTTTTAAAGCCAGGCAATTTACTATGAGGTACAATCCGAAGACACTATTTAATGTTTCATACAACTATCAGAATCGGCCCGATTATATACGTACCATTGCCAGTACTTCGATGAGTTATAAGCTTAAAGGAAATCAATTTACCTCCCATCAGCTCTTTCCTGTTGAATTTAACTATGTTTTACTCCCTGAAGGGATAAGGGATTCATCCCTTAATGCTGAAATAATGAAAACAGCTCTTGCCAATAGTTTTATCGATCATACAATACTTGATGCTCGCTATACTTTCGAATATAATAACCAGATCGTCGGACGGAGGGGAGACTTTATATTCCTTCGAACAAATCTGGAATCGGCTGGCAGTCTGATACATTATATTGCTAAAAGAACTTCCAATGAGAACGATACGAATTTTCTGAAAGTGCCTTATTTTCGTTATCTGAGATTTGATGCGGATTTCAGATTTAATAAACAGATTACTGAAGGCAATCGTATTGTTTACAGGATTTTTATCGGGGCAGGTTATCCGCTGGGTGATCAGCATACACTTCCCTTCGAGAAAATGTATTTTGGCGGCGGCCCAAATGGTGTGCGAGCCTGGAATAGCTACGAATTAGGTCCGGGATCTGTAGCGACCAATAGTGTCAATTACGCCAGTAATTTGGGGGATGTGAAGCTTGAAGGCAATCTTGAATATCGTTTTCAATTGTTCTGGGTTATGGAAGGTGCCCTGTTTGTCGATGCAGGGAATATATGGACAATTTATAATATTGAAAACCGGCCAAATTCATCATTCGACTGGGGCCGTTTTTATAAGGAAATTGCAATAGGTACCGGTATAGGCTTTCGCTTTGATTTTTCTTTTCTTATGCTGCGAACCGATTTTGGCATCAAGATGCGCGATCCCGTAATTACCAGTGGAAGCCGTTGGATCGATCTGAACCCGAATGTTCATTATAAATTCCTGCCGATAAAATTAAAAGAAGGCCAGAAAGCCCGGCTTTCTTTTCAATTTGGGATCGGTTACCCATTCTAATCATACATTGGGTAGAGTACAAAATAGATAGAATCAGTTGTATAAAATGATATAAAAAAAGGATTTTCAATGGTCCTTTTAAACGCAGGATTTTTTGCAGTAACTATGCCTGATTAGCGGATCCCAGGACATTGATGTTTTTATGTTTATAAAGTTCTTTTAACGTGTCGCGGGCCGGACCAAGGTATTTTCTCGGATCGAACTCGGCGGGCTTTTCAGCAAGCGTCTTTCTGATGGATGCCGTCATAGCCAAACGTCCGTCGGAATCGATATTGATTTTACATACTGCTGATCTGGCAGCCCTTCTGAGCCATTCTTCCGGTATGCCAATGGTATCTTTAAGGCTGCCACCATATTTATTGATTGTTGCAACCTGATCTTGCGGCACTGATGATGAACCATGCAGTACTATGGGAAAACCTGGAATACGTTTTTCAACTTCCTCCAGAATATCAAATCGCAGTTCCGGCGGTATCAGAATACCATCGGCATTGCGGGTGCACTGTGCGGGAGTGAACTTATTGGCCCCATGTGAAGTACCTATTGAGATGGCGAGGGAGTCGACACCGGTTTTACTGACAAAATCTTCTACCTCTTCGGGCTTTGTATAACTCGATTTTTCGGCTACTACATCATCCTCGACACCGGCAAGCACTCCCAGTTCTCCTTCAACAGTAACATCTTTTGAATGCGCATATTCAACAACCTTTTTTGTGAGAGCAATATTTTCGTTATAGGGATGATGAGAACCATCTATCATTACTGATGAGAAGCCGTTATCAATACAATCCTTGCATAATTCGAAAGTATCGCCATGATCAAGATGTAAAACAATAGGTATTGCATACCCGAGTTCTTTAACATATTCAACGGCACCTTTTGCCATATTTCGTAAAAGAGTAGCGTTTGCATATTTTCGGGCTCCCGATGATACCTGTAAAATAACCGGCGATTTTGTCTCGACACATGCCTGCAGAATTGCCTGCAGTTGTTCCAGATTGTTAAAATTGTATGCAGGTATAGCATAGCCGCCGGCTACAGCTTTCTTAAATAATTCTTTAGTGTTTACCAGTCCCAGATCCTTATAACTAATTGCCATGTTTATTGATTTTATGTTTATTGTATATGAAATTCCGGATTTTTTAAGGGCGTAAAATTAGGAAATAAGGCTTATTTATCCAAAATACAAAATGTTGCCTGTTTATTTGTTCTTATAGTTTTGGAATATAATAACTTAAGTATAATGATGTGTCATCGATTACATTATAATCGACATGCGTAATTGATAGTTTTATACTATAATTATGAAGACAGGTTATAATTGATTTACAGCGCAAACTTTCAAACTTTAACAGCCTTTTTTATTTTATATGCCTTTTTTAATAATATTGTGAAATCTTTAGCAACCCGTAAAATAACTTACATGACAAGTCATCGACATCCCAGGGCACAATTCACGAGTAAATTCGGTTTAATTGCAGCTGCTGCTGGTTCGGCCATAGGTTTGGGAAATATCTGGAAGTTTCCTTATATAACAGGAGTTTACGGAGGTGCGGCATTTCTTTTCGTTTATCTGGCTTTCATTCTTACAATCGGTTTACCTGTTATGCTATCCGAACTTATTATCGGACGAAAATCACGGAGGAATGCCTTTGGAGCTTTCAGAAAGCTTGCTCCCGGGACACCCTGGATGTTTGTCGGTTCATTTGGTGTTGCGGCGGCGTTCCTTATACTTTCATTTTACGGCGTAGTTGCCGGCTGGAGTATTAAATATATTGTATTTTCTGTTACAAATCATTTTCATAACAGCACACCCGATGCTATTGCCCGGGCCTTCAATACATTTATCGCCGATCCTTTAAGTCCATTGATTTATCAGCTGATTTTTATGCTTCTGACAGGTGGGATTGTAATTATAGGCGTTCAGAAAGGTATTGAACGCTATTCTAAAATATTGATGCCTTTGCTATTGGTTATTATCATAATTCTCGATATCAGAGCTGTAACTCTGAAAGGGGCCGGTGAGGGATTACACTTTTTATTTAATCCCGATTTTTCAAAATTAAGTTTTGAGGGTGTATTAAGTGCACTGGGCCACGCTTTTTTCTCACTGAGCCTGGGAATGGGAACACTAATTACTTATGGTTCTTATATCAATAAAAATGAAAACCTGGTCAATACAGCTATACAGGTTACAGTTGCTGATACCGTTGTGGCTATATTAGCCGGTATTGCTATATTTCCTGCTGTCTTTGCATTTAATATTGAACCCGGCCAGGGTGTAGG
>CAYUAV010000269.1:0-5836 GCA_964442665.1 uncultured Bacteroidales bacterium | reverse complement strand
ATTTTGTTACCAATTGATTCAACGCTAAAGTGATGGTGTATAACCGGCACATCATTATCGACATAAACCTGAGCAGTATTTATCTTTTCCAAATTGTTAACATTGTCGATTGCCTGATATGTTAAAGTTGTAAAGCCACTTTTTTCAAGATTGAATCTCTTGTCATATTCAATTTGCGAAGAGTTATTTACCGTGTATTCAACGGATGCAACTCCCGCTCCCTCATCCTTACAATATATAGTAAACGGAGTTTTTGACGAAACGAACAGCGTATCGCGGGAAAGAAGCTTTGGGGCACCAATGACCAGCGACGATTTCGGAGGATCGGTATCGCAATAGTATGTTTTCAGAATTGGCGCCGAACTGTTCCCGACATAATCGGTCGCCTTGATCCGTAAATATTGCAAACCTTTATTTTCAATGCTAAATGGAGCCTTATATTCTGTTTCGATAAGACTTGTATTAATACTGTAGAGAATCTTTTCCACACCTGATTTCTGATCGACGGCTTTGATTGTAAACAATGTCCGGGGCGAAATATATGTATAGTTACCGGTAAAAAAGTCTGAATTAAGTTCAAGAGAAACTTCGGGGGGCTCTCGGTCCACATAAAACTCAAAAACAACATTACGTATGGCCTTGTCCCCTTCGACATTATTCGTATCTTCCTTTCCGCCAATGGTCTGCACGGATTCTTTATTTTCCAGGTTATCTTCGGAATAGTACGATATTGTTGCCTGATCGTTTGCGAGTAACTTCACCGGAATGGGTGTGGAATATCGGGTAAAATTTCCATTATTGATTTTGTAGTAAGTATTTTTTACGCCCGAAAGGTTATCATTGCTGATTAGCTTGATAACAGCATCGGCCGAAACATATTTATCGCTGGTATTTCCCTCGATCTGGTACGAAGTTTTAGGAGGCTCTTTATCAATATAAAAAGTTTCTTCATGAACTTCTTCAGTATTCCCTACTTTGTCGACTGCGTAATACTTCAGAATATTCTCACCTTCCTTAAATGAAGTCAGAGGTTCTTTGTACATGGTAAATTTATCGCTATTCAGATTATACCAGATTGCTTCGATACCTGACACAGCATCGTTACTCTGCAGATCGATTTTCAGATTACTATCATAATACTTTTTGCTATTAAGGAATTTTGTCGTTAAATAATGATAAACCGATTTGCTTACCGGTGGAAGGCCATCGGCATAGACCTCGAAAATAATATCATGTAAAGGGTATACGATTTTTTTGGTTGAAGTATCAACTTCCGAGGGAGAGCGAATTGTATTATAGCCTTGCGTATCGAAATACATAGGGTTTGTATATTTCTTTGAGCTATCACTTACCAAACGGTGTTTTTCGGAATCATCGTCGGGTGATGTGGACAGCCACAGATAAACTCCCAGGTCTTTATTAATGTATAGTTTATTTTCTTCTGATCGATAAACCTTTTTATCCGTTTTTCCAGGAGTTTGAGCATGAAGTGTGGTTAAAATCAGAACAAGCAGAAGAAAGACGGAAGAAATTTGTTTCATACTTCAGGGGTATCAAAATTTTAATTCAAGATAGTAAAAAAATACAAGATATTAATCTTCGCAACAGGGTATATAATTGAATTCTTATGATTTAGTTGATTTATCTGCAATTCAGGGTGCTAAAATCTGCAATTTTTTGCGATAGGATCAAAGCAAAAAATAGTACATTTATTCCATTGAAATATTAATATATCTAAATCCTATGAAAGATTTACTCACTCCTCCTGTTATCTGGTTTCTGGTTGGTGTTGTATTACTCCTGCTCGAACTGGCACTACCCGGTTTGATAATATTCTTTTTTGGTCTGGGAGCCTGGATTGTAGCACTCAGCCTGGTTTTGTTCGATATGAATCTAACAGCACAATTACTTGTATTTGTGATAACATCCGTAGTTACTTTATTGCTTCTCAGAAGGTTTTTAAAACACAAATTTTTTAAAGAGGATGATTCGAATAAATCAAGCCTCGAAGAGGAATTTATCGGGAAAATAGCTATTGCTGAAACAGATATCAAAGCAGGAGTTTCCGGGAAAGTGAGCTTTAAAGGAACAGTCTGGTCAGCGGTAACCGATGAAAATATAGCAAAGGGGGATCGGGTCAAAATAACCGCACGGGATAGCATAACCTTGATCGTAAAAAAATATTAATCAATTTAACAACATAAAAATTAATATACCATGAACTCATCAGCTGTTTTAGTAATTGGTCTGGTCATTCTGGTCATTATCCTGTTCCTTTCAAGCATAAAGATTGTACCTCAGCGTTCCGCTTTTATTGTTGAGCGGTTGGGTAAATATCGTTCAAGTCTTTTAGCTGGTTTCAATATCCTGATTCCTTTCATCGATAAGGTGCGTTACAAGCATACTTTAAAAGAACAAGCTATAGATGTTGCCTCCCAAACCTGTATCACCAAAGATAATATAGCAGTTGAAGTTGATGGGATTCTCTATTTACAGGTTATTGATCCGCAGAAAGCTTCTTATGGTATTGATGATTACCGTTTCGCTTCCATTCAGATTGCACAGACCACAATGCGAAGTGTCATCGGAAAACTTGAATTGGACAGGACTTTCGAGGAACGCGAAACGATTAATACTTCTATTGTTGATGCAGTCGATAAGGCAAGCGATCCATGGGGTGTGAAAGTTACCCGGTATGAGGTAAAAAATATTACACCACCACAAAGCATTAAGGATGCTATGGAAAAACAAATGCGTGCCGAAAGAGAAAAACGTGCGATGATTGCTGAATCGGAAGGACAGAAACAGGCCAAAATAAATGTTGCGGAGGGCGATAAGCAGGAACTTATTAAACGATCCGAAGGTGAAAAACAACGCCGGATTAACGAAGCTGACGGAAAAGCAGCTGAAATTGAACGTGTGGCAACAGCAACGGCTACAGGAATTAGGCAGATAGCAAATGCCATTGGCGATAAATATGGATCGGATGCAGTGAACCTGAGAATTGCCGAACAATATCTCACTGAATTCGGAAAACTTGCCTCGACAAACAATACCATGATAATTCCTTCCGACTTATCCGATATTGCCGGAATTATTGCTTCAGCAACTTCGGTACTAAAGAAGACGAATTAGAATTGCATTCACTTTGTACAGGCCGGAATTCGAATACTTCCGGCTTTTTTTATTAAACCGTGAGGACTTTTCAAGTTGCAACTTTTTTCTATTTTTGTAGTGGCTTCGTAGCTCAGTTGGTAGAGCAGCAGACTCTTAATCTGCGGGTCGAGGGTTCGAGACCCTCCGGAGTCACATGTAAAGAGCCATTTCATTATGAAATGGTTTTGTTTTTGGTTGCATACTGGTGAGAATAGGGACAGGAGGGGGAATACACCTGTACTCAATGCAAAATACTTTGGGTAAGATCTTCCGAAGTTACATTTTAAAAGCTATTACCTTAGTATAAAAATTCCGTACATTCACCTATTCTTCATTTTCGATTTCGGGAGTGTGAAATAAAATTCCGATCCTTTTCCTGATTCACTTTCAACACCGATCTGGCCTTTGTTCTTTTCTACAAATTCCTTACAGATAATAAGTCCCAGACCTGTACCTGTTTCTCCACGTGTACCTTCGGTAGATTTTGATCCTCCGATTTTGAATAATGAAGCTGCCCTTTCCTGATCCATTCCCACTCCGGAATCCCTGACAGATATTTTATACATAGTTTTATCTTCTGCTGCGATAAGCTGTATGCTCCCGCTTTCGGTAAATTTTACTGCATTGGTCAGCAGATTTCTGATTACTGTGTTGATCATATTTTTATCGGCAAACACCCTGAGATCTTCAGGTATTGCAACTTCTACCTTTAATTTCTTTTCCTTCACCATATTCTCAATGAGCATTATATTACTGTTTATCAGTTCCGCCAGATTGAATTCTTCGGGATCGAATTTAATATTTCCGGTTTGTGAACGCGACCATTGCAATAAGTTTTCGAGGAGTTTGAAGATGTGTTCGGCACTTTGATTTATAACTTTTATTAAATGCAGGCGTTTAGTATCATCGTATTTTCCGTAGCGCGAAATTAATATCTCACAGAAGCCCAGAATAGAAGTAAATGGATTTTTAAGATCGTGGGCTATAATTGAAAAAAACTTATCTTTAGTAGCATTTAAAGTAAGTAACTTTTTATTTGTCACAGCCAGTTCATCGGCCTGGATCTTTAGTTCTTCCGTTTGCTCTTCGATGCGCTGTTGCCGTTCTTCAAGAAGTGTATTGATTTCATTGAGTTCTTCTTTTTGCTGATGGAGAACTGCATTCTTATTCTCTATTTCCTTAGTTCTTTCCTTCACCATTTTTTCCAGTAAATCTTTTTGTCTTTTCAGCTGGCTGATCCGTAAATAATAGAATCCTATGATCAGTGTAATTATTAAAAGTATTGTTAAAGTCCTGAAAAGTATTGTCTCCCACCATGGCGGGCGAATAATTATTTTAAGCGATGTCCCTTTTTCATTCCAAATACCATCGTTATTCGATCCCTTGACCCGGAAAGTGTAGGTACCCGGATCGAGATTGGTATAGGTTGCCTCTGTTTTATTCCCGACATAATGCCAACGGTCGTCAAATCCTTCCATAATATAGGCATATTGATTTTTTTCTGGCATGGTAAAATCCATTGCTGCATAAAAGAATGTCAAAACTGTCTGATCATGGGAAAGTACAATTTGACTGGTTTTGGATATGTGCCTGGTTAATGGGGAGCCCTTTACTCCCAATGGCACATCTTCATTGAAAATCTGAAAACCGGTTATAAGAATTTTTGGAATATGAGTATTAACTACAATCTGGTCGGGACGGATCAGATTAAATCCTCTGGTTCCCCCCATAAGTATGGTTTGATCGTCCAGCTTTAATATACTCTTGGCATTGAATTCATTGCTTTGCAGTCCGTCAGCTTTAGTAAAAAGCCTGTATGTACCGTTTTTATAATCGAAACGGCAAACACCCTGTGTAGTGGTAATCCAAAGCATATTGTTTTCATCAAGGGCAAGTCCTCTAATTGCACTGTTATACAAAGGGTCATTCTTTTCAAACTGATGTTTCAGTTCATTTTTATACGGATTTAAAAGATATAATCCTTGTGATCCTCCTATCCAGATAGCCGAATCATTCTGGATCAGGATGTCCATAATGCTGTAATAACCTAACCGGTCGGGGGTGGTTGCAGTGGGTGGATAATTTATGAAATTATTACTGCCTTTCTTTTTAATACTTAGTCCGGAAGCTGTTCCAATATAAAAAGTTCCGTTTATGTCTTTTCTGATCACATTGACCATCTGATTTAAAATAGTACTGTTTGTAGGGGAATAATTTTCAAAAGTATTTTTATTGATGTCATAATGAATAAGCCCGGTTTGTAATCCTCCAAGCCACAGGTCATTATCTTCGCCCTGAGCGACAGCAAAAATATCGTTCTCCGGAATACCACTGTTCTTAGTAGTGTAGGCTTTAAATTTGCCGGTTTCAGTATTGAACAGGTTAAGTCCCCCGGCCCAGGTTCCCATCCAGATCCTGTTTTTGGAATCCTCAATCATGGAAAGTATTACATTACTGTTAAGATTTGAGTTTTCACTATTTAATCTTATAAACCTTCCGGTTTTTTTATTGAATTGATTTAAACCACCTCCGTCGGTAGTAACCCAGATATTTTTATTATGATCCTCCAGAAAACCTGTAACTACGTTATGGCTAAGACTAAGAGGAGCACCCGGCAGGTTGGTATAAAGAAGTATTGCTCCGCTGCCTGTATTTGAAATATTAACTCCTCCTGCAAATG
>CAYUAV010000268.1:0-5842 GCA_964442665.1 uncultured Bacteroidales bacterium | reverse complement strand
ATATAAAACATTTAAACCGCCACCAATATCAACATTACGATTTAAAATCATTCTGACCGATCCAAACATTTGGGTCCCGAATAGAGTTTGCGATTTTGCATACTGATTATCGAATTCGCGATTATCAAAAAAACCGTAAATACCTGTCTGCCATTCGAATGATTGTCCTTTAGCTAATGAATGAAATGAGAAAGTAAGTAGTAATGCAAAGATTAATTTGTTTGAAGATCTCATAAAAAAAGATTGAAAAACTTTCTATTAATGGATTAGCGCTAAATATATAATTTTTGATTTACAATATTTCATGATAACATCATATTTTCAATACCGATGGTGTAATTCATAATCAGTAAACAGAAGTATTTATTATATAACTGTATTATCTGATCTATATCCTTTTAATTTCAGGACAATCAACAATGAATCATCAAAAATTTTAAAATTTCTCTCTTTTTAAGGGTTACTTTTTGAGATTTTACCGGATTAACTGATAAAAATATCTCATGGAAAACCTTTCATTTGTGAATGATTTATTTCTTGAGAAGCTGTTAACTGATCCGCAAAATTCACATCAGGCATTGCAGGGAAGAAGTATTTTGTATATCGATGATGAATACGTGAATTTTCTGTACTTCTCAGAATTACTATCAGGAACCGGGGCAAAAGTTTTGCGCGCCTGTTCAGACAGTCAGGCCTTAATGAGTGTTGCATCAGATTGCCAGATATGCCTTGTGATAATTTCGGGGTCGTTTGTCAGGGGGATCAACTATCAGGTTGTTTCGCAATTGAAAAGTATTGCGCCACATCTGCCTGTAATAGGAATTATCGGGAGCAATAATAATGGGGACGCACACAAATTTCTGGAGGTTGGTTGTGATTTATACTTAAACCGCCATATTGATAATGCACAGCTGAGTGAAATAATTATTGAACTTCTTGAGGATCGAAAGTAACTAAAATCGACGAAGTATAAGTTTCTCGTCTGCATGGTAGATAAAAAGAAATATGATTGGAGTAATGAAAAAATACTTATCGCTGATGATGATATTTATAGCTTTTTGTTACTTCAAAAAGTATTGAACAGAACCGGTGCATCAATAATTCATGCACAAAACGGAAAGGAGGCTCTGCAAAAACTACTTAAAGACACGAACATCTCGATCGCCATACTGGACATTGTTATGCCTTTTATCAGTGGCATTGATGTTGTGGCACGTTGCAGAACTAAGTTACCCGATACAATTTTTGTGGCTTTTACAGCCGATGTAATCCGATATGATAAAAAGCGTTGTCAGGAAGCCGGATTTAATCTATGCATCACAAAACCTATTTTACCCATAAAATTTTTAAACGCACTTGAAGAAGCAGTTTTGATCAGGGATCAGCTTCTAAGAGAATGATGGTTGATAATCACATTTTCTAATCTTTCAAGTCTGTTGGCTCTCGAACCTTTTATTAAAATTAGTGAGTGTTGCAGATCCATTGTTGTCAGATAACTTACCAATTTCTCAAACGATTCAGTTGTAATACCATTATTTAATGTAATTCCGCTGAATTCTTCACCAAATAAAATGACTTGCTGGAAACCAAAACTTTCAGCAAAGTCGGCCAGTTTTTTATGTTCATTTTGCGAAAAGTCTCCCAATTCCTTCATGCTGCCAAGAATTATTATCTTTCTGTTACTCATAAACTTAGAAGCATTTAGTAAGGCTAATTCCATGGAAGAGGGATTCGCATTGTAACAGTCCATAATTACCGTTGCAGAACCGATTTGAATCAACTGTGACCTGAAATTCGATGGTTGATATTTTTCAATACCTATTTTAATTTTATCCAGGTCAATACCGAGATCTAATCCAATACAGGTTGCGGCAAGAATGTTCGTCAGATTATAATCGCCATGAAGGTGTGAATTAATAATTGTGGTACTTTTATTATTATCAGCAATTTCAGTAACGAGATATGGCACTGATGACACTATCTTACCGCTGCACATACTATTCTCGGAATTGTAAAATACACAATTCCAATAATCACCGGCTATTTTATGCAGCAATGTATCGGAAGCATTACAATATAGTTTTCCTTTGCGGCTCACAATAAAATCACGAAGTTCAGATTTTGCTTCAATTACGCCTTCAAAGCTTCCGAATCCTTCGAGATGAGCTTTACCTATATTTGTAATCAGGCCGCTATCCGGTTCTGCAATGCTGCACAGGGTTTTAATCTCTCCCTTGTGATTGGCTCCCATTTCAACAATACAGTATTCATTTTTCGGGTCTAATGATAAAAGAGTCAACGGTACACCGACGTGGTTATTAAGGTTCCCTTTTGTTGCCTGTACCCTAAATTTTTCTGAGAGTACTGCAAGTATAAGTTCCTTTGTTGTTGTCTTGCCATTGGTACCGGTTAATCCAATAATTCTAAACCCGTTTTTGATCCGATGATAGTGCGCAAGATCTTGCAGAAATGAAAGTGTATTTTCTACAAGGATGATCCGATAATCCGAAGTATTAATTTTTTCATCGACAACCGCTACGGTAGCTCCTGCCTGCAAGGCTGAGATGGCAAATTCATTGCCATTAAAATTTTCTCCTCTGAGGGCAATAAATACCGAACCTTCGCGGATATGCCTTGAATCGGTTGAGATCATACCCGGACGAAAGTATATTTTATAGAAATCAGCTACATTCATTTTCAAATGAAAAAAGGCTGCCAAAAGCAGCCTTAATTTATAATATTTTTCCTGAATTTTTAATTTCCACCCGGACTTCCGACTCTGATCATGGCACAACGAAAGCCTAAATCATCACGCGATGATCCTTCGTCGAGGAATCGGCGTGCACCGGGAGTCATCCAGTAAGCGCGGTCTCTCCAGGAGCCTCCTTTGTATACTCTTGAACGGTCAGTAATTAATGAACTTTCATCACCGATATCCTGTTTATACATTCTGCTCGAACCTCTTTCTTGAGTTCTGGTTCCTGAGTTCCAGTCGCCTCCTTCAACTATGCTCGATTCGTAATCGCCGTCCAAATAATTACGGTAATCTGCCTTTTTATAATTCCATCGGTTAATAGCTTCGTCAACACTTATTTCAACATATTTCAGTCTTCCGAGACTATCCTTTTCTGCAACATTTCCTTCTTCATCAGTTGCTAGTTTTTTGAATACGTTACCTCTGAATGGATTAAATTCATCAATATCTTCAAATGAAAGCGGACGATATATATCCTGTACCCATTCGTTCACATTACCTGCCATACAATACAAACCATAATCGTTTGGCCAGTATGAAGCAACCGGAGCTGGAACGGATGCATTATCGTTCAGATCGCCGGCAATCCCCATCATATCACCACGTCCCCGTACAAAATTTGCCCGCATTTCGCCACGTGCCTTTTTACTGTCCATCCGAACGTTATGACCGTCCCAAGGATAGATACGGCGTTCATACACTCTTTCTTCAAAGGAATTACCAATGAGGGCAAGAGCTGCATATTCCCATTCAGCCTCTGTAGGAAGCCTGTAGCGGGGTAGGAGGATACCATCTTCAAGACGGACACGGCGTGTATCTTTATTTGGATCTAAATCGGGAAGATTTTCCCTTACAAGACCTTCGTACTGACCGGCCAGATAAGCTTCCGTGTTGAAGTTTTCTTCGTTGATCTGGTTAGGATCAGGATTTAGGATTCCTTCACGTATAAGAATGCCTTCATTAACTCTGTCAGTTCTCCAGGCAGCATAATCTGTAGCTTGTAACCAGCTGACTCCCACTACCGGATATTCATTATACGACGGATGGCGGAAATAATATTGTACGTAAGGCTCATTATAAGCCATGGGTCTTCTCCAGACTAATGTATCGGGAAGAGCGTTTCTATACACTTCCGGATAATCGACAAAAACTCTCCGGATCCAATGCAGATATTCACGATAATCAACATTCCGTATTTCGGTTTCATCCATATAGAATGAGCTAACCGTTACACGACGTGGTATATTATTCCAGTCATAGAGAACATCCTGTTCAACACGTCCCATGGTAAAGGTACCACCTTCAATCATTACCAGGCCCGGACCTGTTTCCTGCTGATAACCATATTTAACTTCAAAACCACCATTGTCAGGATCGTTATATTTCCATCCTGTTGTAGTAGATGCGGTTTTTTTACCACCACCACAAGAAGCCAGGATAAAAGCAACAATGACTAATTGTGCAATTGCAGACAGCTTAAAATTCATGGTAAAACGATTTTATTGATATTATTTTTCTTATTCTAAGATACGATTTTCCTTTATAATAAACTAAATCTTCGGGCATTTTATTGCCCCTCTTTTATTTCTTTTCCTTTTATACTGCATATCGTATAAAAATGTTACTTCATGAGCGGCTAAATTTGTAAATCTTGAATCAGCTCCAGACAAATTTATATCATAGCAATAAAATAATGATAGATTTCTAAAACGAGTTCCTAACAAAATTATTATAGCATCAAACTTAAATTTCAGGCTTTGACGTGCATAAATGCCAGCAATTATTCCACCCATATCAATCCTCGATCCATAGAGTAATTCATTACTATTTTTCTGGAATGCTGCATATAAGGAAGGTTCAACCCTGGTGGTGATGCTATTATATCCCGAAGTAAGCATGTATTTCCCCTGATATGAAAAATTGATCTGCAGTCCGCCAAAATTATCAAAGGCAGGCTGGAATGATCCCAGCCTTGATATAGAAACGCCATATCTCGTAATATCTTTATAGGAAAGTTCCAAACCAGCTGAAAAATCAAAATAATCTCGGTTTTCATCGAGAGTCAAAGAAGGATACTGACCATTCTCAAAAACAAGACTGCTGAAATTTGTTGAATAGATATTGTAGGAAGCATAAATACCTCCTGCCAGAAACCAAATGCGCGCAATGCGTGCCTGGTAGCCATAAAGTAATGCAAAGCTGGTGAGGTTTATAATAGCGTCGCCCTGAACATCACGTAATAAAAGTATTCCTGCTGTACTTTTTAATGATTCCGAATGGTATAAAAATGAGCCGTCGTATGTTATAAAATTAGTGTTTCCAGGCCATTGATTGCGATAAGTAAGCTGAAAGGCAAGATTTTCAGTCCGGGTAATGGCTGCTGGATTGAATACGAACAGATTTTCGGAAATATTTGAAAAATGTATGTTTTGTGCCTTCATTGTCAGGGAACAGGCTATGTATAGTACAAAAATTATAGAGTATTTCTTACCGGATAGCTTTAACATGAAATTACAAACGATGATTTATTAAATTAATTATCTTATTTTTCGGAGCAATAATAGATAAAAGAAGTCGTTTTAACATACTAAATATTCAGGGAAATATGAGACTAGTTATACGCAGGGTGACATGTTCCATTTTAATATTTCTTTGTACCACTTTGTCTTTCACAGTGTTGTTTGGGCAGGAAGGGACATATCAGGTAAACTGGTTACCTAACGAAACTATCACTGCTGAAGTCGATGGAGAAATATCGGTAACAAACTATTTCCGGTTTGAACATGCAGTCTACCTTGCTGATTATATACCTAAATATGGTCAAAGATTAAAAATTACAGAGATTGATAAAAAATATACTCTCGGGAATATCACGTATGAAACCATACCGGATAGTATGTTAACCAACCTATATATTCCTGAGGAATTGCCTTTGAAAAAGGCCACACTTCATACTTTCGTTTCAGGATCCGAAACCAAATATATTGATATTTCAATTCCTGCAATAAAAATTAATGAGACGAACGGGAGTCCTGAACCATTAGTGGCTTTAGAAATAGTATCATCTCCGGTGAGGGAAGAAAAAGA
>CAYUAV010000267.1:0-5900 GCA_964442665.1 uncultured Bacteroidales bacterium | reverse complement strand
GGTGCCCACTTCGGATATTTATGTAAGTTTTAATATAAATCCCGATCAGGCTGGTGGCGGACCTCCCTCAGGTTTCAAAACAGAAGATGGAATGCCTACGGGTCAAACTCATAACGTCCCTGAGACCATTCCGTTTGATGCTGCTTATTCCCCGCTTTGGGATGTACAGATCTATGATAATGCCGATTTTGATATGGTTGAAGATCTGAGCACGGCACAAATGACCAATATTATGGCAATCGATGCTGCCATTGTTAATTGTCCGATAGTAGTTTTACAATAAAACTTAACTCGAAGAACATTGAATTGGGGTTATCATAGGTTGAGTTTCCAAGAGGTTGCATTAGAAGTCGCTCTTTGTGCAGAATGAACATAATGTGAATGGTAAATTATGAAATGGTTACTGCAATCCTGTTCACTGACACCTGCACTCAGCAGAGACGGAGACAGGATATCAAAGAGAGTAAATTCAGATACATTTGTTTAATTGATCTGGGACTTTTGATGCAGCCTCGATCTTAAAAAACCAAAATCATGAAAAATTTAATTATGCTTGTTTCCTTAGGACTGATTTTCATTGTGGGATGTAGTCAGCAATTACCGAAACAACAGGACACTTCCCACTTCAGAAATCTGACTAAGCAGGAAGAATGGGTCATTGTACATAAAGGAACCGAAGCGCCTTTTAGTGGCAAGTACAATGATTTCGACGAACAGGGGACTTATGTTTGTAAGCGCTGCGGGGTACCCTTATTTACTTCGGATGAAAAATTTCATTCGGGAACCGGATGGCCCAGCTTTGATGATGCTATTCCGGAAACAGTAAAACGTATTCCCGATGCAGACGGACAACGCACTGAAATTGTATGCAATTATTGCGGGGCGCATCTGGGACATGTGTTTGAAGGAGAAGGATTCACCCCGAAAAATACCCGGTATTGTGTGAATTCCATATCCCTCGATTTTATACCGGCTAAAGCGCCGGAAGATCCATCCGCCGACACTGCTATATTCGCCGGTGGATGTTTCTGGGGTGTTGAATACTACATGCAGCAGACCAAAGGAGTCATATCAACCGATGTAGGTTATATAGGAGGTCATACAGCTAATCCGACGTATAAGGCAGTCAGTAGTCACACAACAGGTTATGCAGAGGCGGTCAGGGTAATTTATGACCCACAGCAGACAACTTATGAGGAACTGGCAAAACTTTTCTTTAATATTCACGATCCGACACAGGTCAACCGCCAGGGACCTGATGTGGGCGATCAGTATCGTTCGGAAATATTTTACCTGAGCATGCAGCAAAAGCAAATTGCCGAAAAGCTGATTGCGCAACTTAAAGATAAGGGGTACAAGGTAGCTACCAAAGTAGCACCGGCCGGAAAATTCTATGAGGCCGAAAAATACCATCAGGACTATTATAAGAAGAATAACGGAATTCCTTACTGCCATTTCTTTACTAAAAGATTGTAATCGTGGTGGCATAAAAACATAAATAGAAATGTAAATTGGTGTTTACCTTTTGGCCTAATCCAAGACCTTTTGGAATTTTCTATTCTAAAATCTGATATGAAAATCTACAAGAATTATAATCTCCTAGTTGCAGGCGGTAGCTTCCCAAATTTCCGCACCCGGATTTTTTTCACCTGAATCGGTATACAGTCCTGAATTTTGGAATGCAGTATAAGGATATTCGGAATGCCCGTCGAAAAAGGCATACACATCTTCTTTGAAAAACCAGATGACTCCTTCCAGATGATCGAGGTTAAACAATGTATTAAGCATCGATACCTGGATTTGATGCTGTATACCGCACTCTGCTATAAACAAAGGACCGTCACAATATTAATACCATAGTCCTCGAAATTGTAATGATCCGGTGTTACCTCGCCCGTATCCGACGGATCGAAAATATGCGGATACGTTGAAAAAGCAAAACCCTGTCCCAGTCCGTGGAACGGAATGTCCAGCGTTTGGCCATTATCAATCTGCTGCTTATAAATCTCCCACTGGATTGAGGGTCCGAAAACATTTTCCGTATGTTGCTTAATTTCTTCCATCAGGGTAATAAGATTTACAAAATCCTCCGGATGTTCCGTGGCATACATATTTATTTCAACACCCTGGGAAATATAATCAGGATTAAAACTCTGTACAAGATATTCAATCCAAAGCTTATACAGGGTACGCAATCGGGTATCGGCAAAATTATCAGTGGGTGGTTGTCCGTTATTCCAGTCGTTCGAAGGTGCATTACGGTCGCTACATAACGGGCTCACAGAAAGATATACAATCCGTTCGTGAGCCGCAGCATAAGACGTCAGCGAAAACATAAGGTCCTTAAATTCCTGATCGGCACAGCTAAGATCGGGACATTCCTGTAAATACGACCAGGGTACATTATCACCAAAATGGAAAAGGACAATTTCCGAATCGTAGTTATTGACATAATTCTGAAGATCGCTGCTGAAGAAAAGTCCCGGATAGAATGCAAAACCAAGGTATATACACCCTATATCTATATCCTGTTCGTTTTCATTGCCGCAACCTGTTAAAAGAAATGCCATAATCACAATGGAACCTTTACTCATCAGCTTTACGGCATATTTTAACGATTTAATCATTTTACCTGGTCATTCATTAATCTACTTTAAATATTGTGAAATTTTGCAGGGTATGAAAACAATTGTTTGATTCGGGCAGCATATCGGGCAAGCTAAGTTCCATGTATTATTTACGCGTTATGTGGTGCTTAGTTTGCTCAAATACCGACTCACACAACAGGTTATGTAAAATAAAATTTCACACCTGAAATGGATGAAAATAAATAATCTTATATTTATGATTAATCGTACCTGAAATACCTGACCTGGCAGCAGAATTTATCCTGCTATTTATTTTATTTACTCTGTCACTCAGAGAAAACCAATCCGCATGAGTACAGCGGTTATTACCCTTTATAGAGTTTTACATTTATTGCTGTGGGTCCTTTTTGTCCTTTAACAAGCTCATAGCTTACCACATTATTCTCTTTAATATCTTCAAGTGTATTGTTGATGTGAACAAAAACACTCTCGCGTGTTTCCGAATCCCGGATGAATCCGTATCCTTTCGAATGGTCAAAATATGCAACAGTTCCTTTTCTTTCGATATCACGTTCCTCATTCGGATCACGTCGGGGTATGCTGATCTCAATGTCTTCGGCATTAGCGGTATTCTTTTTCCGGGGATCGGGTGGAGTTGAAGTTATCATACCGTTTTCATCAACATAGGCAATCATGTCGTCCAGACCGCTTTTTTTATCATTTTCTTTCCTGGCTAGCCGCTTCTTTTCTTTTTCTTTTCGTTTCTTTTCTTGTTTGTTTCTTACTTCTTTTTTTTTGAAGGTTTCCTGTGATCTACCCATAGACAATTATTTACTTAATGAATTATAATTTTAATATTCGTTGTGTATCCCGGTATTTATTGCCCGATAAAAGCACATTTCTCTTTTAAAAGGATTTTTAATTTTGTTAATCCCCTCGATTTAATTTGCCTGACACGCTCCGATGATAATTGACATTTTAATGCAATATCATGCAGGGTATGAACAGGGGTACTGCATAATCCGAAAGACATGGTCAAAATCCTGGCCTCTCGTTTCGTAAGTTTGTTAAGCGCCCGTGTAATATCAGTCACAACCGATTCCTTCATTATATCGCTATCGGGTGAAGGAATATTCCCGTTTTGTATAATATCGTATAGACTTGATTCACTATCGCCATCATTTGAGAGAGGCATATCGAATGAAATCTGTCGCATTTTATTATAGTTGGCAACTTTTACTTCGTCCCGGGTCAGATCAAGATAATCGGCAATCTCGTTTTCGGTTGGCTCCCGCTCAAACTCCTGCTCAAGGTAAGGTATTGCCTTTGTAATTTTCTTTATTGAAGAAAGTCTGTTTAATGGCAGCCGCACAATCCGCGTTTGCTCTGAAATAGCCTGGGTAATAGATTGCCGGATCCACCAAACGGCATATGAAATAAATTTAAATCCGCGTGTTTCATCAAATTTTTTAGCAGCTTTTACCAGTCCGAGATTGCCTTCGTTTATCAGATCGGAAAACGATAATCCCTGATTCTGATATTGTTTGGCTACGGAAACAACAAAACGAAGGTTGGCAACAACCAACTCCTCAAGTGCTTTGTTATCGCCATTTTTTATGCGTACCGTAAGCTCAACTTCTTCCTCGGGCGTTATCATCGGATATTTATTAATATCCTGAAAATACCGGGTTATCGATTCTTCGTTGCGCTGGGTTATTTGCTGGGTAATTTTTAGCTGCCGCATTAATTATTAGTATAATTATCATTTTCAGTATATACGTAACCTTCGTGTAAGGCTTTGAAAGCATCACCAACAGTAGAACTGACATCAACTCTTTCCGTATTTGCCACTGCCATAGCAAGCCCATAAAAGGAAATGCCAATACCCATTCCTTCTTTTACGATCGGAACGGGTATTTTTATATATGCAATTACTAACGGATTCAAATCGGATAATTTAATTTGCCGATTTAACATTTACGGCCATAAGACCTTTTTCACCCTTTTTGATTTCAAAAACAACATCTTCATCGGTTTGAAGTCCTCCATAAGGGCTATCTAATCCTGTTCGGTGAACAAAAACATTATCACCGTTTTCTAGTTCTATAAAACCAAATCCTTTGGCTTCATTATACCACTTAACTTTTCCTTTATTCATGATATTCTTATTTAACCATTTAAAAAATTATTTTCTGGGTCTTGCCTCATTCACTACTATTTCTCTTTCTTCCAGAGTAGCACCATTAAGACCTTCAATAGCTTTATGAGCTTCCGTCATGTTATCCATAATCACGAAACCAAAGCCTTTGCTTCTGCCAGAATATTTATCCGTAATAATTTTTGCAGAACTTACGGTTCCATATTCTTCAAATATTCCTTCCAGATCACTCTCATCCACCTTGAAATCAAGGTTTCCTACATAAATATTCATTGTTTTATATTTTAAATTATTAATTTTTAATAACAAGGTTGTCTTGATTGCTTTTACGATCTCTTTCGATCGTGCCACTAAAATGCATGATGCTAAAAAGATTGTTTTTGCTGTGCAAGCCTAACTAACATAAACCTGTTATTAAAAGGTTGAAAAATGGATTTAAAAAAAAGTGCTGTGATAAACTAATTGTGAAAAGGGTATTAGTAAATAAAAGCGCAAATTCTCAAATCTGTAGTTTCGGCTAAGGTACGCTATTATTTTAAGGATTTTACGGTTTCCCTGTTTTTTTGAGGTTTATATAATAACTATCGTTATCGGCAAAATATTTCAGATCCTTATAAATAAATGGGCTCCACCAGTAAGAAAAGGAATCGCATAATATTTCCCCAAACCATCGTCAGTAAAAACGAGGGCAAGACCGACATCCAGATTCACTCCGATATTTTTTGAAAAGTTGAACGATTTTCCAATTCGCGGATAAAAGGCAATTTTTTCAAAAGTATCATAACCGTATGCACAAACGGTACTTGACAATCCGGCCATGAAATATACCGGCAACTGATCGGTATATTCAGATTCACCGGCAAAATGACAATAAAATTCAACTCCTGTCAGCCATAAGCTTTGGTCGAAGAATCCCTGGCATATCCCAAATTGAATATTTTTACCATATTTCACTTTCAGGCTTCCTGCTTCGAACAAACCCAAACCTGCATCAGCCTCAAATTTAGCCTGAGAAAAAATGGTATTACAAAATAAAACCAGTCCATAAACTATCAGCGTAAACCTTTTTACAGTATTGAATATCATATCATGCAGATGAAGTATTAGAACCTGTTTAAATTTTTAATGCTAAAATCGAATGTTGGATAAATCCT
>CAYUAV010000266.1:0-5910 GCA_964442665.1 uncultured Bacteroidales bacterium | reverse complement strand
ATCATACGGTGCTGAGATACTGAATTATTCGCGCGTTCCTATTGAGGGAATGACAAACATATATAGTAATCAGGCAGCAACTGTCGATAATCGTTCTCGCTATGAGCTGATCGATCCGGAAGGCGATCCGGAGGATCCCTCAAATGTAATTCTGGCTAATCCCGGAACCAATATGCCGCGCTTTGCCACTAATGATGTTAACAGGAACAATCGGATGTCGGACCGGTTTATCGAAGACGGATCGTATTTGCGAATACACAATGTCAGCCTTGCCTATACGTTGCCTTCCAGTTTGACACAAAAAGTTAAGATTGAAAGGCTAAGAGTCTATATAAATGCACAGAATCTGTACACATTTACCAAGTATTCCGGTTATGATCCGGAAATTGGTGCTTTTAACCAGAATGCAAGGATTCAGAATGTGGATATGGGACGATATCCTACCCCCCGCATGGTAAGTATAGGACTCGACGTAGACTTTTAACCGGAGGGAATAAAGATGTTAAATAAAAAAATAGTTACTCCTATGAAAAAGAAAGTAAAATATATCCTGTTTTTGGCCCTTGTGCTGATGATGGGAGCCTGCAGTGAAGATTTTCTCGATCTTGTACCTCAGGATCGGCAAACAATCGATAATTTTTACCGGAATACAGAAGAAATCAGGGCAGGTACAGCCTCACTATACGGATATCCCTGGTTTGGATACGATGATAAGTTTTCCTGGCTCGCCGGCGATTGTATGTCGGGGAATATTTACTATACCTACGACCAGGAAGGCCAGTATTACTATTTCACATTTACTGCCGGCAATAAACATCTTTCCGATGCCTGGAAAAGTTTATTCCGTGTTCTGTCATATGCCAACGCCATTATCAATGACATGCCGCGTATTGCTGAAAAAAACGGAGTCGACCAGGAAGTCATTGACGCTGCTGTGGGAGAAGCCCGTTTTATTCGCGGTACTGTATATTACATATTGGCCGAATACTGGGCAGAAGTACCCATTGTGGAAAATTCAACAGAACTGGTTACCAATAATGATTTAATGCTTCCTAAAAATACACGTACCAGTATTTATGAATTTATCCGGAGAGATTTGGAATATGCCACTGAAAATCTTCCCGCTACCGATGAACAGGCAGGAAGGGTGACCGAATGGTCGGCTAAAGGTATGCTGGCAAAGCTTTACCTAACCATGGCACAAAACGGAGGGGCTAATGCTGCAGACTATTTTGATCAGGCTCAGCAATTAGCTGAAGATGTTATCGTTAACAGCGGGTTATCATTACTGGCCGATTATCACGATTTATTTCTGCTGGCCAATGATAATAATGAAGAATCGCTGTTTGCTTTGCAATGGATGAAAGGCGGATATAGCCTGGGAAACAGCCGTAATGCCAACTGGGCCCGCAGTAGTCTTATAGCTGACCAGCAATGGGGAAGCGGGAAAGGATGTACCTATGATTTTCAGTCTGTTGTTGATACGGCTGATTTGCGGCAACATGAAATTTATATGACACTTGGCGATTTTTATCCTGAATTAAACACAGCTGAGGGGGGTTATACCTATAATTTCGAAACTGAAAATCCTGATAATCCTGATAATCCTTTGGAATCTCCGAATGAAGTACTGAATCACCTGAAAAAGTATGTAATAGGTCGTGCGGAAGACAATAACGGTGAAGTGGGAATTGATCAGGATGCTGCAAACAATGCCTATATCCTTCGTCTGGCGGATGTATACCTGATATACGCGGAGGCTATACTTGGATCAGCATCCGGTACCTCTGACGCAACAGCATTGCAGTATTTCAATGCCGTTCGTACCCGTGCCGGACTTGAACCTAAAAGCAGTATTAATTTCATGGATATTCTTACTGAACGCAGGATTGAATTCTGCCTGGAAAGTATGTTCTGGTTCGATATAAAACGTTTCTACTATCGCGATCCATCCGCTGCCATGGCATATCTGAACGCACAGAAAAGACATTACGTTTATCAGCGAATAGATGGAAGCCAGGACCCGAATCTGTTTTCAAGCTATGAATTGCTCACCGGCAGGAATGATCCTGTGGTAGTAGGTGCAGAAGATATGTACCTTCCAATTCCTACGGAAGAAATTATTGTGAATCCACTCCTGGGTCCTGATGAGGCTGCTGTGGAATACGATTTTGGAGACTGATGAAGAATAATAAAAACAATACATATGAAAACATCTAAAATAAATATTGTACTCTTTCTGGGTATCATTTCACTTACCGGAATAACAATTACCTCCTGTAATAAGGAGCCTCGAAGGGGTACACCGAAGATCGATTATATCCGGATGACAGACCCTGAAAAAGCCGATTCTACATTTACCAGTGCTTTTATGGGACAGCTTATAGCCATTGTAGGAGAGAATTTAGGAGGAGCCCGGGAGATATACTTCAATGATCAGCCTGCTAACCTCACTCCTACCTATGTAACGGATAAAACTATTCTGGTTACCGTACCGAATCAGGTCCCAAATGTTGTCACCGATAAAATGACTATTATTTTCGATGATGGTTTTGAATTGCAGTACGACTTCGTTATCGATGTACCTGCACCCGAACTCTATTCCATAAAATGTGAATATGTGCCCGACGGGGGAACTGCGGTACTGTATGGAGATTATTTCTTTCTGCCAACAACAGTTTTGTTTCCCGGTGACCACGAAGGGGAAATAACCGCTCTGTTCAAAGACCGGATCGAGGTAACTGTTCCTGGAGGAGCAACCAGCGGACAGATAAAAGTACAAACCAATTTCGGAGAGGCTGAATCCAATTTTCTGTTCCGCGATGACCGGAATACTATTGTAAACTTTGATGACCTCTTGCACGAAACCTGGACGGCTCCTGTTGCCTATGCCGATTCGGCACCGGAAATAGCACCCGTTTCAGGTAATTATGCAATAATTCAATCAGATGCTGTCGCAGCCTGGGGATGGGAAAATAATCTGGCTATTTTTGCCTGGGGTGAAGGTGCCAGAGGCGATGTTCCATTGGCAACGGGATTTGTTCCCGATCTGGATTACCGATTTGAAGTTAATGTGCCCATACCGTGGTATGACGTCAGAATGGAAATTTATTTTTCACCCTATGGGGCAGGTCATGGGCGCGATGATGTAGATCCTTCATTCGCAAGATGGAAACCCTGGCTGGATGAACCTTTCACTACCGATGGATGGATAACAGTTTCTATTCCTCTTTCCGAATTCTGGTTCGATCGTGATGATGGCACCAGTGCCACGGTTGGTAGTCAACCTTTAGAAAGTCTGACGGGGTTGACCAACCTGAATATGATGGTTTTTGGTCCGCAGGAAAGCGATGCTTCCAATACCCATCCGGTTGAAATATGTGTAGATAATATTCGTATTGTCCCGAGAGAAGTAGAATGAACACCCATAATCACGAATGGAACTTTACAACCTGGTTAGTGTTAATTAATTACTGATCCCTCATGTAAAGTCCTTAAACCGGCCGGCGAATGAATCGCCGGCCTTTTTTGTATCAATACTAATTATTCATTTTAATTTTTAATAAAAAAATCATGAAGGAACACGATATATCGCTACAGTACAATTTGAATTCCAGATATCTTTGCCGGTGAAAACATCCCCGTTACCGATATTCTCTTTATATTAACCCATCAGGTTCTCCTATTCGTGATGAATATTTTATCTTTGCTTAAAATAAAATCAATACACAATGAAAAAGTCTTTAATAGTACTGATAGTCATAGGCATTATTCTTCTGATAGGTTTTGCTTTTTACCGGAATGTATACAACACGGAAGTAAAATTAAACCAGCAGGTTAAAAAGCAATGGGCAAATGTTGAGAGTTCATACCAGCGCAGGGCCGATCTTATTCCCAACCTGGTCAATACGGTTAAGGGATATGCCGACTTTGAAAAATCTACTTTAACCCAGGTTATCGAAGCCAGGGCAAAAGCCACATCGGTAAATATCAATGCGGAAAATCTGACTCCGGAAACTTTCCAGCAGTTTCAGCAGGCTCAGGCAGGTCTCTCATCAGCTCTTTCACGACTGATGGTTGTGGTTGAACGTTATCCAGAATTAAAGGCAAATCAAAATTTTCTTGAACTTCAGGCACAGCTTGAAGGAACCGAAAATAGGATCAATGTTGAGCGCAGCCGTTTTAATGAAACAGTGGAGCAGTATAACTCTTTCACTCTTCGCTTCCTGGTTCACATGCTTTTTAAATTTCAGGAGAAGCCTTACTTCCAGGCTAAAGAAGGTTCAGATGTTGCACCGGTAGTTGAATTTTAGATGAACTATTATGAAAACTGCCGAACAATTTTTTACCAGCGAAGAGAAGAAACAAATTCTGCAGTCGATCCAGGCTGCAGAGAAAGATACATCCGGCGAAATCCGGGTCCACCTTGAAAATAAATGTCCCGTTGATGTATTGGACAGGGCTGCTTTTTTATTTGAAAAACTAAAAATGCACAAGACTGAAAAGAGAAACGGAGTTCTCTTTTACCTTGCTATTGTCGACAGGAAATTCGCTATACTGGGCGATGCAGGAATCAATGCTGTTACCCCTGATGATTTCTGGGACCAGATCAAAGTAACTATGAGCGCTTTATTTTCAGAAGGTAAATTTGCTGAAGGGTTAAGCAAAGGTATTCATATGACGGGTGAAGCCCTCCGGAAAAATTTCCCTTACCAGCAAAATGATATTAACGAACTTCCGGATGATATTTCGTTCGGGAAAAACTAAAATAATGAAGAAACTCTATAATATTTTCCTGCTATTACTTATTTCCAGTACAAGTCTTCTGGCCATAAATATTCCTGAAAAGCCATATCCTCCAAAACTTGTAAACGATTTTGCCGGTATGTTCAGTCAGGATGAAGTTAATGCTCTTGAAAATAAACTTGAAGATTTCAGCAACCGTACATCAACGCAAATAGTACTCGTCACGTTAAAAGATCTTCAGGGAGAAGATAAAGCCATGGTAGCTACGGAAATTGGTCAGAAATGGGGAGTGGGTTCCGCTAATTTCGATAATGGTATTGTACTGCTGATAAAACCGAAAACTTCCGATTCGAAGGGTGAAGTATTTATTGCCACAGGCTACGGACTTGAAGGCGTAATTCCGGATGCTATTGCAAAACGTATTGTAGAAAATGAAATAATTCCCAGTTTTAAGCAGGGAGATTTTTACGGAGGCATTACAAAAGCCGTAAATACCATGATGCAGCTCAGCCTCGGAGAATATTCGGCAAAGGAATATGAAGAACGGACAGCCTCAAATGAAGTTCCACCGGGTGCCATTTTTGGTCTGATCATAATTTTCTTTTTCTTTTTTGGACTGATTGGCCGCGCAAGCCGGCTGGGAAGACGTTCCATCGGACGTAACCTTCCGTTCTGGATATTACTGTCAATGTTGCTTGGCTCAGGTTCACGAGGCCGGGGAAGCTGGGGTAATTTCTCTTCAGGAAGCGGAAGTTTTGGTGGCGGAAGCGGATTCGGAGGATTTGGAGGAGGAGGTTTTGGAGGTGGTGGAGCCGGAGGCAGCTGGTAATTATTGGGTTTTAATCACCTGATTATCAAATCTTCCAGCTCCGTTAACTGACAAACAATCCGGTATTCTCTGATATTTTGATGCCTGTTAAGTTGCTTAACTTTTTCAATCGATAATAGTTAAATCTTCACTACATAACAAAATTTAATATCACCGCTCCTTTCACCAGCTAATCTGATATAATAAATACCCGGATCTGTTTCACCGGTATTCCAGACGAATGTATGCATACCTGCAGCAGAAGAATTTCTATTTAATGTTATTACCCTCTCTCCCGTTCCATTAAGAACCTGTTTAAATTTTTTAATGATTATTATGTCATGCAAATAAATATG
>CAYUAV010000265.1:0-5943 GCA_964442665.1 uncultured Bacteroidales bacterium | reverse complement strand
AATCTGGAGGGAGGCTCGGCTTTAAAGAAAATTATACTGCGTACCGCCGACTGCCTTCATTTAATTAATGTTAATGATATAGTACGTTGTGAGGCCGACAGTAACTATACATTCTTTTATTTGAAAGAGGGTAAGCGGATCCTGGTTTCGAAGACCATTAAAGAATTTACGGAATTACTTAAACACGTGCATTTTATCAGGGTACATCAATCACATCTGGTGAATACGGATTATATCGATCGTTATATGAAAACAGACGGTGGCACACTGATCATGAGGGATAATTCTGAAGTCCCGATCTCACAGGACCGTCGGGCATTTGTACTGAAACAGCTTGAATCCCTTATCTGAGATTACAAAATTTTCCGGCAGACTATTACTAAATCGTTTCCTGCAAATTCTCAATGTATAGCCGGGAATACTAATTATTACTTTACTTCCGGTAATAAGCATAGTAAATTTGCTATTGACTATTACTTGCAATAGTCAATGAGTTATAAACCATAAAATTCTAATTCAATGAAATCAATAATTCTATCATGTATTTTAGCATGCATCACCATTTCACTTACAGCCCAGGGAGATCTGCTCAGAAGGGTCAGAAATAGAGCTGCCGATCAACTCATCGATCATGTTGGCGATGAGATTGATGAAGAACTGGATCACTCAGGAGAGAATGTTGATAGTGATAATGATCAGGGGAAAAAATCAGAGACCGATAAAAATACCGGATCATCTTCAGAAAAGAACGAAGAAACAGTCGATCAGAGCAATGATCAGGAAGAATCGGCTCCCGAGCTCACCTGGTCGAAGTACGACTTCATTCCGGGCGATAAAATCATCTTCGAAGATAATCAGGAAGGAGAAGAAAATGGTGAATTTCCGTCTCGGTGGGATCTTGCCAAGGGAACAGCGGAGAACGCCAACTTTGGAGGTGATAATGTGATAATGCTCAGAGAGGGCGGTACAACTATTGTCCCCTATTTAAAAAATTCAAATACGGATTATCTTCCTGATGTTTTCACAATTGAATTCGATTTATATTATCCGAGTGGTACATTTAATATTTATCTGTATGACAAGAAAAACCAAAGGGCTCCTTGTACTAGTTCAAATAATGTAGAGCTTTGGCCCACTTCAATGTCACTATATCCTGCGGAAAGTAATATCCCAAATAATGGCTCGATAAAGAACAGGTGGGCACATATTGCTATTGCATATACAAATGGAAAGATTAAAGGTTATATTGACGATACCCGCCTAATAAATATTCCTCATTTGGATTGTAATCCATCTGGTATATCACTTTATGCCTATCATGCAAGTGATAAAAACAGATACTATGTTAAAAATATTAGAATTGCTGAAGGAGGAGTCAAGTATTACGATCGTTTTCTCCAAGATGGCAAAATTGTATCAAACGGCATTAGATTCGATGTAGGCAAAGCTACGCTCAGACCTGAATCAATGGGGGTTATAAACGAAATATATGACTTATTGAAAGAACATGAAGATATTAAATTCAGTATTGAAGGTCATACCGACAGTGATGGAGATGATACTTTTAATCAAAAATTATCTGAAGACAGAGCTGAAACAGTAATGAATAAACTTGTATCCATGGGAATCTCAAAAGAAAGGCTGTCAGCTAAAGGATTCGGTGAGTCGGTACCGATCGATACCAACACTACCGCTGAAGGTAAAGCCAATAACCGCAGGGTGGAATTTGTAAAGATTTAAGGTATCGAAGGTTGGTATATTAATAATATCCGTATTACTGGATTCCAATCAATAATCTTACATACAAAAATTAAAAAAGAAAAAAATTATGAGACACAGCATTCTGGTTTTGCTTGGTTCACTCATTGTTTGTTTTTTGAGCTGTTCAAAGGATAAAGACAATGATGATGAGACTGATCTTTCGACCAATCGTGATACGATCATGAGGGGAATACTGACTGAGGTGGATGGCTATACCATTATGGACATTACTCCCATTCCGCTGCAACCCGAATTATATGATTTTGCCGAAACCGACACTTCGTTACTTTCAATAATACAGGCTATTGAGGATTTTAACGATATGATCCAAAATCCGGGAATTCTGCTGGGTGCTACTACGAAATCCTCTCAGGGAGAGTGGGTATGTGAATCCGTTTTTAATGGAACTCTATGCACATTGGTACAAGATCATGGTGCATACATGTATAAATTTGAATGGACCAGTGAAAGTTTTTCTGGAAGCACGCAGATGCAAATTTCTGTTAGTGGTACCCGTGATGGCATTTTTTACGGAGAACTGGGTGAAGAATTCTATCCGGTTTCCAGCGAAACAATTTCGAATCACAATAAAGAGATCGCTATCATTATTTACCTTGATCCTTATAATGAAACTATCAGGGATTATCAACCTTTTGCTTTCTCGTATCGTTTTTCTGCCGGTGAAGGACAAACCATAGTTCATTGGGGCGAAGCAGAATACATTTTAAATTATACTTTTGAGAGTACCAATTACCTATTCGATGAGGAGACACATGACAATTATCCGGTAATTTATTCCATTTCGGAATGGACAGGTAGTCTGGTGACAAACGTTATTGAAATGTATTGCGCTGATTATCACGGGTTAAGAGTAGTTTACAACTGGTCATATGACTTTGACGAACATGAGGGTTCGTGGTGTTCGTACGACTGTGATGGTATTGCTTTCGCCTGTGGATCATATTAGAAAAGGAGTATATCAAAATTAACAACAGATACTGAATGAATAGAGTATGGATAACCTGTAAACACCCTAATAACCTATGAAATATTTTTTTATCGTACTATTTACGTTGATTCTGGTCTTTCAAGAAATTAGCAGTCAGGATTATGTAAAGGAAGATGCATATACTCCGGCAAAAGGTACGTTGGAAAGACAGGATATACTCGATGCTGTCAGGGCAGAGGTTTATAAAATGCTTAATGTAGAAGTAATTTTTGTGGTTAAGTACTTAAAAGTATACAATGGCTGGGCCTGGATTCATGCATTGCCACAATCGGTTGATGGGCAGGAACATTACGAAGATATTCTGGCTCTTTTATACAGTACCAATGGTAAATGGAAAGTGATTGAGATCCCCTGTGTCGAGGAAGAAAATCCCGATTGTATTACAAGCGAGAGTTATTATGATCGTCTTAGAGAGCGATTTCCTGAACTACCAGAATGTATTTTACCATTAATTTAATTAACATATAACACATAGACTATAAAATAACTTATAAATAATGAAAACAAATCTCAGATTGCTTAGCATTCTTTTTTCTGTGCTCTTAATAATAAGCTGCACAAAAGATAAAAACGACAACAAGGAAAATGATTCGGTTGTTAACACGAATTACGAGGGCTTTCTCGATGTCCGGTATACAAATACAGTTCCTCCATGGGATGTTACAACACGAATTGACGTTTCGATCGATAAAGACTTGTCGGCGATATTATTTGGTTCGGGCACGTTGAACTTTTCAGGGGAATTAATTATCGAAGAGGATTCGAAAATAGTGAGAGAAGGGACATGGCAGATACAGCCGGTAGGATTTATGGAAAAGATCGGTAATGATGTTACGATTTCCATTGATGGTGGTATTACCATTACCAGTGATGTGCAGCGTATTTATGCAAAAGTTAACGGGAACTGGGTTCTGGTCAATGAAACGGATTTTGCCTCCACTCCCAGCGTCGACCTGGATTTCAGTCTTCATGAGGCTGATGTCGGTGGGGAATCGGAACGCGGAATTACTTTGGAAAATGGTTCTATGGTCTTTACACTATATCTCACGGCAAGTCTGGTTAAATAGGTTTTAACCGTTTCAGTTTGTATAATAGGGAATTGAAGTATTTTTTCAAAAAGTACCCCCTTGTCATCAGATGAGGGGGTCGTTTTTATTATAACTTGTTATCTTCCGTCCATATTTGAATGAAAGTCACAAAGCAGTACCAGTTATATTGCGTAATTTTTTTTAATACTTTTAATGCTCAATCTTTCTGGTTGATGATCATGTGTTAATCAACAATTTACTATAAAATGTGAAATGGATTTTTTAAAACATCTTAGTCTTTATATAATTCCTGTATCTTACATACTCATTAATCTTTAGTACTATATGAAACGAATCGTTCATGTATTATTAATCATTGTGGCTGGAATGATCAATCATCAGTTACATGCCCAGCTTGTAAAACTTTATGAAACCGGTTCTGTTTTCAGGGCACCGGAATCCGTTGTCTGGGATAGTCTGAATGGTTGTTTATATGTTTCGAATTATACCGAACCGGTGCGTGAAGGCAACTGGTATGGGCTTCATATGGTTTCGAAGGTCAGTTTGAAAGGAGAAATCCTCGATACAAACTATATTACAGGATTATCGTGCCCGACAGGTATCTGTATTGATGATAACAAGCTTTTTATAGTCGAGCGTTTTGGTGTGGTTGAATACGATTTGATTACTCACCGTATAAGTAATAAATACTACATTAAAACTCTTGATTTCCTGAACGATATAACAGCAGATACTGATCATAATTTATATGTGACCGTAAGCGGCACGAGTTTAGTATATAAAATTACTCAGGGAAAAGTGGAACACTGGCTCAATGATGAACGCATTGCCGATCCGAACGGAATCCTTTTTGATGGCACTAAATTAGTGATCGGGGTAAACAGTGATGGATATCTGAAGACCATCGATCCATATTCAAAAGAGATCCGGAACCTGGCATTTCTCGGCGAAGGCACCATCGACGGGATTAAAAAATGCAGCGATGGATACCTGGTAACGCATTTCAAAGGGAATTTATACCACATAAGCATGACAGGAGAAGTCCGGGAACTTTTGAATACACGTGATGAAGGTACTTTTCAGGCCGATTTTGAATACATTCCTTCGAAGAATTTGATTATTATTCCAGCTCTGTGGAACAACAAATTACTTTTCTACAGCTATACGAATGTTGATTGATATTTAAGGGATTAATCCTGTTATATCCCCATAATGTAGTCAGTAAGATTTTTATCATGCGGGAGATCCAGTTTCTTTCTTAACCTGTAACGGCTTATCTCAACACTCCGGATCGAGATATTCTGAAGGGGAGCAATTTCTTTCGACGACAGGTTCATTCTCAGAAAAGCACACATTCGCAGATCCTTTGGAGTAAGCGTTTTATGTTTTTCGCGCAGCAGGTGAAAAAAATTCTCATGAACCCGGTCGAAATGGGTTTCAAATACATTCCAGCCCTGTTTGTCGTCCAGTTCCCGATCGATTTTACGTATAAGCCGGCGCAGTTCTTCCTTTTCAAAACCCGATCCTTTCTGCATAAGCTCCATTAAGCGAATTTTCATATCGGTAAGGATCTGGCTTTTATGTATGATGTTCATTGTTGAGTTTGCCAGTTCCTTACTTTTATGGACGACCTCAGCCTGAAGTTTTTCATTTTTTGTGCGGATCAACTCTTGTTCGGCCTGATTGCTTTTTTCCTTAAGCCTTATTTCCCGCTGTATCATCTGACGTTTCTGGTCAAGAAGAGCCTTCCTTTTTTGTCGCTGCACGCGTTTATTGATAGTTCTGAACGTGAGGAAAGAGACCAAGAGCAATAACAATATAAAACCGGCATATGTATACCACCTTCTGAACCAGGGAGCATCAACCGTAAACAACACATTTCTGTATTCTGCCATATTCGTAAATCGATTCTCAATGATGATGGTGAGTTTATATCTTCCTTCACGGAGATTTGAAAGAACAACCGATGTTTCGTCTGCCGTTGCTTCCCAATTGGTTTCGTTCAGGTTGTAGCGGATACGAATTCTGTGCGATGAACTATAAACCGGAAGGGCATATTGTATGCGCAGGTTATTGAATTTGTAAGGGATTTTATAGGTCATCAATATTTCGGATGTCATCGGA
>CAYUAV010000264.1:0-5950 GCA_964442665.1 uncultured Bacteroidales bacterium | reverse complement strand
CTATTTCAGGGACCTCAACAATGGCACGGATTCGTGATAACGCTGCTTCGATTGATTCTTTATCAACTGCAAAAACATCGACAACGCCGACATTTTCCACTTCTTCAATCACAATTGTTGCACCCGTTGTATTTTGAATTTCCTGAATAACTTTTCCCCCCGGGCCAATCAGTGGTCCAATCATTTCTTTTGGTATTATTAACTTCTCTACCCGCGGAACATGTGGTTTATAATCGGGCCTTGGTGAATCTATGGTTTCCATCATTTTATCAAGAATATGTAATCTTCCTTTTTTGGCTTGTTGCAAGGCTTCAGAAAGGACCTTGTAGGACAGGCCTTCAACTTTAATGTCCATTTGAGTTGCCGTAATTCCATCTCTTGTTCCTGCAACTTTAAAATCCATATCGCCAAGATGATCTTCATCGCCCAGGATATCAGAGAGTATAGCGTATTTCGAAGATTCGGTATCAGTTATCAGGCCCATGGCTATACCCGATACAGGTTTCCTTATCTGTACTCCGGAATCCATAAGTGCTAGTGTACCGGCACAAACGGTAGCCATTGATGAGGAACCATTTGATTCGAGAATATCGGATACAACCCTTATTGCATAAGCATTATCTTCGGGGATCATCCTTTTTAAAGCTCTGTGTGCCAGGTTACCATGCCCGATTTCACGACGTCCGGTGCCTCTCATTGGTCTGGCTTCGCCCGTAGAAAAAGGAGGGAAATTATAATGAAGAACAAATTTTTCGGTTCCCTGTATCAGTACCTCATCAATAACTTTTTCATCAAGTTTGGTACCCAGTGTGACAGTGGTCAGCGATTGGGTTTCGCCACGCGTAAATATGGATGAACCATGAGCTGCCGGCAGATAATCAACCTCACTCCAAATAGGGCGTATTTCATCGGTTTTGCGACCGTCGACCCGTATTTTTTCGTCCAGAATAAGCGAACGTACGGCTTTTTTTTCAACTTCATTAAAATACCGGTCGATAAGTAATTCGCTAGGTTCTTCGCCTTCCGGGAGTGTTGAGGTATACCATTCGGTAAATTCGGTTTTCGCTTCATCGAGGGCATTATGACGGTCTTGTTTTCCCGGAGTGGTCTTGGCTATTGTATATACTTTGTCGTAAGTTTTTTCATGAACCAGTTTCTGAAGCTCTTCATCATTGACTTCGTGAGAATATTCTCTTTTCGTTTTTTTACCAACTTCTTTTGTTAGCTCCATCTGAATTTTGCAATGTTCTTTAATAGCTTCATGAGCGAATTTGATGGCTTCAAGCATCTCTTCTTCCGAAACTTCATCCATTTCACCTTCGACCATTAAAATATTGTCGATAGTTGCACCTACAATAATATCGAGATCGGCTCGGATCAGTTCAGAGAATGTTGGATTTAAAACTAATTTATCATCAATGCGGGCAACCCGTACTTCCGATATCGGACCGTTGAACGGAATATCCGATACGGCAAGAGCTGCCGAGGCTGCAAGACCTGCAAGTGCATCGGGCATAATGTCCTTTTCGGCTGAAATAAGAAATACATTAACAAATACCTCAGCATGAAAATCATCGGGAAACAGAGGACGCAGTGCCCTGTCGACCAATCGTGAGATAAGTATTTCATAATCGTCAGATCGGGATTCACGTTTAAGAAAGCCTCCCGGAAATCTTCCTGCGGATGCATATTTTTCTTTATACTCTACCTGTAAGGGCATGAAATCGACATCTTCTTTTGCTTCCTTTGCGCACGTAACCGTGCCTAATAACATTGTATTACCCTGCTTAACAACGACTGCTCCATCGGCTTGTTTTGCCAGTTTTCCTGTTTCAATTTCTATTGTTCTTCCATCGCCGAGAGCAATAGTTTTAACAACTGATTTATACATAATTTATTCGTTAATTATTGATTACACTTAAAAAGTGATTGTATTGTGCCCAATATTGCATGACGTACAGGGCAAAAATTTATCGGTTAATATACCTTAAATTAAAAAAGAAAAAGGCAATTTGTTCAATTGCCCTTAAAACTCAATTATTTTCTCAGATCAAGTGCCTTTAGAATTGCCCTGTATTTTTCGATATCCTTATTTTTCAAATAGTCCAGTAATCTCCTGCGCTTACCAACAAGCTTCAGTAATGCACGTTGTGTACTGAAGTCCTTCGAATTTACTTTTAAATGTTCAGTAAGGTGGCGAATGCGGTGGGAAAATAGGGCAATCTGGCTTTCGGGGGAACCAGTGTCCGTATTAGACTTTCCGTATTGTCCGAAAATTTCTTTTTTTGTTTCTGCTGTCAGATGCATTTTATGTTCGTATATATTGTCCTAAAAATCAGAAGTGCAAAGGTATGTAATTTTTATAATTTATCAAGAACGGGCCTATTTTCTTTTTGGCAAACCGATCACTGGATCCCATGCTTTAAAAACTGAATTTCGAACTAAGAACTAAGAACATTTTATGTGTCTTCTCCTTCGATCAGGATCTTTCTTAATCGGGCCAGTTGGTTTCTTGTCCCCAGTGCAAAAAGTTTATCGCTGCTCGATAACGAAATTTCGGGTAATGGATTGATTATATAGGATCTGTCGACTCTTTTCAGGCCAATTATGTTCGCACCCGATTCATTACGTATATCCAACTCGCGAATCGATTTACCCTCGAAATAACTATTCAGCCGGGTGCAGCTTATTTCTTCGAGTGCTACATTTTCGGAACTTTGGAGCATAAGAAAGTCAAGAAATTCGACAACATCGGGCTGAGTCACCAGTTTTGCCATACGCTGGCCTCCTATACGATCGGGCATAATGATGTTGGTGGCTCCGGCACGCTTTAATTTTGCGTCGGAATGTTCATCTGAAGCTCGACTGATTATTTTTAGGCTGGGATTCATTTCCCGGGCAGTGAGTACAACAAACAAATTGTCAGCATCGACGGGCAGTGTTGTTATTAAAGCTTTGGCACGGTCGATCCGGCACATATCAAGAGTATCGTCGTGTGTTGCATCGCCTTGTATATAGAGCAACTTGGGATTTTCCAGAATGCCTTCCATCAATTGTTCATCACGTTCGATAACAACAATTTTTACATGGTGATCGAGTAACTCCTGAACAGCCTGACGACCATTACGACCGTAACCGCATATAACAACATGGTCTTTTAATCGTTGAATTTTATTTCTCACAAGTCTGCTTTTATAATAATGGCCTAAGGCGCCATCGACAATATATCGTGTAAAAGTAGTTACTGCATAGGCAAATATACCAAAACTGAAAACAATAAGAAATGCAGTAAAGTACATACCTGTCTGCGAGAGTGGATGAACTTCACGGAAACCCACTGTTGCAATTGTAATAATTGTCATAAAGAAAGCATCGGTGAAAGTAAACTTCTCAATAATCATGTAACCGGTAACTCCAATCAGAATAATTCCGAAAAGAAGTCCCAATGCGATATAGGCATTTTTTAACGGGTCGCGTTTCATACTTTTCCGATATTAAGTAATAAATGTCCTATCTGGCAATCGAGACAGCGCTTTTCCGAGCAATAACTTTCGGTCAGTTCTATTATAGCCTGACTTTTTGCAGCATTCTCAGGCACAAAATTCAACTTCTTCCACAACTTTGTGATGTGGTTCTTTTCCGAAGGTATCTGTCCTAGAAACTGAATAGCTTTTTCCTTCAGGTCGTTGCGATTTTTCATTGTACCATACACAAACATAAGCGGTACTATCGTATTAATAATTACTATGTTCAGTGTATTAATACCAATATCTTTTGTTCTGTTTGCTGATATATTACCAAATGTATAATGGTTTTTCCAGTAATCGCTAACACTACAGAAATAAATGGAATATAATTCTTCGATGCGGGTGCAATCCAGAGTTTGCGATAAGAGATTACTTTTTCGTGTCAGCAGATTACTTAGTTGTGCAATGCGTATCGTAGGGAAGTTTAGTGGGCGAAGTCGGAGAAATTTCCAAAGATGGTTATCTATCGGTGAGAGATGATATTTTTTTCGATGGTAATTATATTCATGTTTCAGTACCTGCTGGTATTCATCTTTGGGATTACCTTCCAGAAAACCGGCCTGGCCAAAAAGAATGGCTTCGGTTCGCATCGGATTGTCCGGTTGGGAATAAAGTATTTTCAGCGATACGGATTTGGCCAGTAATTCAAAAGGGAGTGCGTTGATTTTTAAACCAAAGCTGCGGGCCATATGGATAAAAAGCGCATCCTCCCAGCTGTTTTTTGTAAATGAAAGTAGTTCATGAAAATAATTACTTTTCTTCTCAAGTCGTTCGATAGTTAAGGCATGCAGCCATAGTGACCGCCGTAACGGATCGGTGTTATTAACCGATTTACTGCAGGGAATTGCATTTTTACTTAATAAAAGTTCGTTATAACGGCTTTCAATAATTTTATCCGATGCAATCGTAATACAAGGGATTTGCCTACCGAGTGAATTATAACATTCCCGGTTGTTGTCAGTTACTACATGAAGGATTACATTATCGTAATTTCGATCGGAATTATGGTTGTGATTATACCAGTCTGAAGCCAATTTATGGATTTCAATATTTCCTGCCCAAACCGTACCGTCAATTTCGATTCTGGCATTAGTAAAGTCCGGACCGCCATCGCGGTTATGTTGTCCGGGTTCTATAATCTTTATCAGTTCACCGGTATCAGCAGAATATTTTTTTGATTCAAATAAGGCATTTTTCCAGATATAGTGTAACAAGGCTTCTTGCATTCGAAGTGGGTTTGTGCCTAAAGATAAGAAATACGGCAGAAAATGTAAACATCAGTGTAAACCTGATTCTCTCAATAATTTTTCCATCTCCAGTTGTATCCGTTGACTTTCCTGTGCTGCTTTTTCAGCAAAGTCGCTTTCCTTGCTATAAAAAATTATTGAGCGTGAAGCATTTACCAGTAGTCCGCATTGCTTATTCAATCCATACCTGGATACTTCTTCCAGATTGCCCCCCTGGGCACCTATCCCCGGCACTAATAAAAAATGATCGGGAATTTGTTTACGGATAGTTTCGAGCATAGAAGCTTTAGTAGCTCCCACAACATACATAATATTATCCTTGTTTCCCCAGTTTTTCGATTTACGAATAACTTCCGAAAATAAATATTCTCCATCAGCCGAACTGAAATATTGGAAATCAGAGGCTCCGGTATTTGAAGTCAGGGTTAGAATGATAATATATTTATCCTTGTAAGTAAGGAAAGGCGAAACAGAATCTTCACCCATATAGGGAGCTACAGTAACAGCGTCAAAATCCATTCTTTCAAAAAATGTACTGGCATACATAGCCGAAGTATTGCCAATATCGCCTCGTTTGGCATCGGCAATTAAGAATTGTTCGGGGTAGTGTGTCTTTATATAACCGGCAGTAAGTTCCAGATCTTTCCAGCCTTCAGACCCTCTGTATTCATAAAAGGCAAGGTTTGGCTTATATGCAACCGCATAAGCGGCTGTTGTATCGATAATCTGTTTATTGAACTCAAAAACAGGATTCTTGTATTTTTTTAAATGTTCGGGTATTTTTTCAAGAGCGCTATCGAGTCCCACACACAGGTAACTTTTCTTTCGCCGGATATTCGAATAGAGGTCTTCGCTATTCATTTCAAGGTTAATTTAGTCCGCTTTCTTTCAGACGTTCAGCATTTTCAGCCATCTGCAGCTTGTTGATGATTTCCTGGATATCACCATTTATAACCGCTTGCAGGTTATAAAGCGTCAGGTTAATTCTATGATCGGTTACACGACCTTGCGGATAGTTATAGGTACGTATTTTTGCGGAACGGTCGCCCGACGAAACCATGGTTTTCCGTTTGGCGGCCATAGCGTCGAGACGTTTCTGATATTCCAGGTTATATAACCGAGTACGCAACTCTTTCATAGCTTTATCGAGATTTTTCAGTTGTGATTTTTCTTCTT
>CAYUAV010000263.1:1019-5976 GCA_964442665.1 uncultured Bacteroidales bacterium | reverse complement strand
GAGTTTCGATTGCCTCCTGAAACTGGGGTACCATTCCCGATACTATATCCATTAAACCAACAGTTACCTCCGAAGCAATGGTGTCGCCGGGCTGGTGATACCGGTTTTCATCGCCAAAAATAATTTCCAGGTCGCTGGTAGAAGCCAGTGGGTTAACCTGCTTAATCCTGACCACGGAATTTAAAGGGATTTTTATATGCTCTTCCAGAACAATTTTAACCCTGAATTTTCCCGATCCCTCATTATCGAAATACAGTGACGTGATATTACCGACTTTGTAGCCCTGGTACAGAACATTTCCCGATTCAATAAGTCCGTCGACACGATCAAAGACGACGTAATATTCATCGGTAGGGTTGAGTATATTTTTGCCTTTAAGAAAATTGTATCCCCAAACTGATATTGCCAATACTATAATGGCTATAGCGCCGATTTTCACTTCTTTAGATACCTGCATTCTTTAGAGTTTTATATTTTTCGTTTTACTGCTGTTGTTGTAAGACGTTACAATTTATGACTTATTATATAATTCGTTCAAAGCTTCCTGTATAGGAATAATATGTCCGTTCTTCACCGCTATTATAAATGCATCGGGGAAGCGGTTTTTCACCCATTTGCTGTATTCAACAATATCGTCGTACTTTTTCTTATGTCCGACAGCATATTTATAAAACTGGTTCGATTTAAATTCTTCGATTTCCGGAAGATCTTTGAATTGTTCCGTATTCAGCGGAATCGGCGCCGATGACACCACTATCTGAACCTTAAAATAGATTGATGAATTATCGGTAACGGTATCGCTTTTTTCGGATGAAGCCACTGTGTCGTTTGTCGCAAGCTGTTGAACAAGCAAGCCCGATTTGCTTTCAATATCTTCTTTGTATGCCTTGAATGCCCTGTATATAGCCGATGCGATATAATCCTGCCCCTCCTCCGAATTCAGGTAAATTTCTTCGGTCTTGTTCGTTATAAAACCGGTTTCAACAAGAACACCAGGCATCGATGTCTGGGCCAATACCAGGAGTCCCTGTCGTTTTACTCCCCTGTCTTTTCGCTTAACTCTGTCGCGGAACTGATCCTGAACGAGACCTGCAAAACTGATACTCTGGTTATCGTAAACATTCTGCATCAGGGAGAAAATAATATACGACTCTAACGAATTGGGATCGAAATTTTCGTATCGTGCCGTATAGTCTTCTTCCATCAGGATCACAGAATTTTCACGTTTGGCTACCTCGAAATTTTCATCCGACCTGTGTAATCCGAGTACAAGTGTTTCGGTTCCGGTTGTGCCCGGATCGGTCATGCCATTTGCATGAATCGATATAAACAGATCGGCATTATTTTCATTGGCAATTTCGGCTCTCCGGTATAACGGGATAAATTCGTCGGTTTTTCGTGTATAGACAACTTTAACATCCGGAACGTTTTCCTCGATATATTTTCCCAGTTTTAGTCCGATGGCAAGAACTACATCTTTTTCGTACGATGTACTTCCCTGTGCCCCGGGGTCTTTACCTCCATGGCCCGGATCGATAACTACGGTACGAATTTTGTAATTCGAATCATTATTTTCTCTTTGCGCTGAAATACTATTTTGTAAAAAAAAGAGTATTATTATCCAGAGTATTTGAGTGTTGAAGCTGTTTATATGATTCCGTAATTTCCGCATCAGAAAATATTAATTTTATTAGCTTTGCAGCCTTCAGTAACAAATAATCTCATAGCAAAAATAGTATTAAAATTGTTATCCGTGTCAGTTCGAAGTGTCCTGTTTCTAACAATTACTTTAATTGCATCGGGCAATGTAATTGGCAGGGATAATATGTTACTTACAGACGTTCAGGATACTATTTTTGTTGATGGTTCCGGCAGAATTGATAGTATTCAAAGTTCCTCTGCATACCGGGATTCATTGTATGCAACTGTATTCCCCGATTCATTGAATTACAACGATAGTTTGGCGGGCGACACCCTGGCAGGAGAGAAAGCTATCTCCGGAACGCATAAAAAGAGTGCCCTTGAAGATGAAGTAACCTATTCGGCTGATGATTCCATGCGGGTTGATGTGGTTATGCAGAAACTTTATTTATATGGCAATGCACAGGTTAATTATCAGAATATTGAACTTAAAGCTTACTACATCATACTCGATATGGCCAATGAGGAAGTATTCGCAAAGGGATGGCCCGATACATTGGGGAATATTGTCGGGAAACCTGATTTTAAGCAAGGCAGTCAGAATTTTCAGTCCGACTCCATGCGTTATAATTTCAATACGAAGAGCGGTATTATTTACCATATTGTTACACATGAAGGGGAAGGCTACCTGCATAGTGAAAAAACAAAGCGGCATCCTGATGAACATATTCATATTCAGAATGGCAAGTATACCACCTGCGACGCCGAACATCCGCATTTCTATTTGGCGCTCACAAAAGGTATTGTAATTCCTGATGATAAAATAATTACAGGACCTGCCTATATGGTAGTCGAGGATGTACCCATTCGTTTTTTTGCTATTCCATTCGGCTTTTTCCCGAATACGACCGACCGGGCTTCAGGAATAAGGATTCCGACTTACGGAGAAGAAAAAACACGTGGTTTTTTTCTCAGAGATTTCGGCTGGTACCAGATATTGGGCGATTATGCCGATCTGCTTATTCTGGGCGATGTTTATTCCAATGGATCGTGGGCAGAACGTAATACCTTATCGTACAAATGGAGATACCACTTTAACGGAAGTTTTTCATTTAATTATGCCTATACTTATAATAAAACAAAGCCTGAAATCGCGGGCAGTAAAGATTATGCATTACGCTGGACACACCGTCAGGATCCTAAGGCTAATCCAACCCAGAACTTCTCGGCCAGTGTTAATTTTACTTCCCGGGAATACGACCAGAATTATTCCTATACCTCAAATCAGCGCCTGCAATCTACCACAAGTTCAAGTGTCAGCTATACAAAACGCTGGCCAAGTACACCGTTTAATTTGTCGTTAAGTGCCAATGCGAATCAAAACAGACAAACCGGAACAGTGGATTTGAATGTACCGACAGGTTCGTTCAATATGAGCTCGATATACCCGTTCCGGAATAACGAGGGAACCGGCAAATATAAATGGTACGAGAATATCAGCCTCACCTATTCATCGAATTTTAAGAATCAACTGAATACCTATAATAATGTATTATTTCAGCGGGAAACATGGGACAGCCTGAAGAACGGTTTTCAGCATTCCATTCCGCTTGCCGTTAATTTCAAACTCGGTAAGCTTATTACCATAACCCCTTCAATGAGTTATCAGGGAGTGCTTTATACCCACCATATTCAAATTGATAACCATGTGGAATATGATTCCATTACAGGAAAGTATGTGGAAAACGTGACGGAATATAAAGGGCTGAAATACGAACAGGCCATTAATCCCAATATTGGGGTTTCATTTACTCCAAAACTTTACGGCATGTTTGTTTCAAAGAGAGAGGATTCCTATGTTGAGGCAGTTCGCCATGTAATTTCACCATCGGCCAGTTTCGGATTTACTCCCGATATGAATAAAATTAATAATGTTAATTATTACGATACACTTTATTATTATAACACGGAAAAAAATGATACAGATGTTTACCGAGTTTATAATTGGTATGAAGATGAACTTTATCGACCGCCATCAAGCAATGGCAGAAGTGGATCTATTAGACTTAGTCTGAACAATAACCTGGAAATGAAGGTGCGGCCTAAAAACGATACCACAGGCGAATCGAAAAAAGTTGTTCTGCTTGACAATCTGAATTTTTCCACTTCTTACAACCCATTTAAAGATTCAATACGTTGGGAAGATGTGTCGATGGTTACAGGTACCAAACTCTTCAATAATAAGCTTGATATCCGGTTAAACGGACGTTTTAATCCATACTCACTCGACTCAACAGGAAGAAAAATTGATGAGTTTTATATCCAGCAACATAAAGGTAAAATACTCCGGTTTGTCAGTCTTTCAGTAACTACTTCGTTCAGTTTGCGTTCGGGTCAGGGAAGCAAAGAGGCTTCCGATGAAACTGAAAATGAAGTTCAGGACCAGGATATCATTTACGACGATTACTACCTGGAGGGTGATGCCAGCCATATTCCCGGTCGCAGCGCAGGGACTTATGTCGATTTTGAGATACCCTGGTCGTTAAATTTCAATCATTCCTATTCCATCACCAAGACCAATACAGGCAAACCTAATATTTCCCATACAATTAACATGTCGGGCGATATCAATCTGACTTCAAGATGGAAAATAGGCGGACAGATGAATTATGACCTGGAACAAAAAAAGATATCATACACTACATTAAGCATTTTTCGCGATCTTCATTGCTGGGAAATGCGATTTTCAGTGGTCCCTTTCGGGCGATATTCAAGTTACTCTTTTACCATTCAGGCCAAAGGCAGTTTGCTGGGTGATTTAAAGTACGAGAAGAAACCCAATTGGTACGATAAATTTTAAAATACCGATTCTGATGAAAAGAATAATACATACCACCGAAGCTCCCGTGGCAATTGGTCCATACAGTCAGGCTGTTGAAAGCAACGGGATACTTTTTATAAGCGGTCAGATCCCGCTCGATCCTAAAAGTGGTAAAATTACCGGGAACACTATAAAGGAACAGACCAAACAGGTATTAACAAACCTGTCGGGTATACTTAAATCAGCGGGGTATTCAATAACACAAGTAGTCAAAACCACGTGTTACATGAAAGATTTAAATTCGTTTAGTGAGATGAATGAGATTTATGCTGAATTTTTTAATTCACAGCCTCCGGCAAGGGCAGCGGTGGAAGTGAGTCGCTTACCGAAAGACGTGCTCATTGAAATAGAAGCTGTTGCTGTGAGATAGGTATCGTACAATATATAAAAAAGCTCCCCAAGTAATCAGGGAGCTTTTTCTATCTCTTACTATGC
>CAYUAV010000263.1:0-996 GCA_964442665.1 uncultured Bacteroidales bacterium | reverse complement strand
AGCCTTAATTTCAAAAGGCACTTCGATTTGGACTTCTTTATGCAAACGGACTTTAGCTGTGTATTTGCCTACTTCCTTGATCAGTTCTTCCTTTATCGAAATTAGTTTGCGATCGATATCAAATCCCTTCTCTTTTAGGGCTTCAGCAATTTGAATGGTATTTACAGAGCCGAAAATTTTGCCTTTTGTACTGGCTTTTGCACCAATTACCAGATTAACTTCTTTAAGCTTTTCGGCCAGCTTTTCAGCTTCATTTTTAACTTTTTCTTCTTTGTGCGCCCGCTGCTTCAGATTTTCCGAATGTATTTTTTTTGCCGAAGCTGTTGCATTGATCGCAAAGCCTTTTGGAATTAAATAATTCCTGGCATAACCATCTTTAACCCTGATGATATCATCTTTGTATCCCAGTTTCTGTAAATCCTGTAATAGAATAATTTCCATAGTGGCAGGTTTAAATTATTTCAACATATCCGTTACATAGGGCAACAATGCCAAATGACGTGCCCTTTTTATGGCTGAGGCAACTTTCCGTTGATATTTCAGTGAAGTACCGGTTATTCTGCGCGGTAATATCTTTCCCTGTTCATTGAGGAATTTCTTCAGGAATTCAGGATCCTTATAATCGACATATTTAATACGGTTTTTAAGAAACCGGCAATACTTCTTCTTTTTAGTTTCAATGGTTGGGGGTGTAAGATACCTTATTTCTGATTGTCCTTGCTGTGTTGCCATAGTCTATTCCTCCACTTTTTCAGTTTTACCACTTCTCTTTTTCTCGGCATATTCAATCGAGTATTTTTCCATTTTAAAGGTTAAAAACCTGATAATCCGCTCATCCCGGCGATATTCCGTTTCAAGTTTCTGGATAAACGAACTCTCGGCTATAAACTCGATCAGGTAGTAGAATCCTGTAGATTTTTTCTGAATCGGATAAGCAAGTTTCTTTAAGCCCCAATTCTCTTCATAGATGATTTCACCCTTATCCTTCCGGATAAG
>CAYUAV010000262.1:0-5986 GCA_964442665.1 uncultured Bacteroidales bacterium | reverse complement strand
GAATCGTTACCCTGAGGATACTCCTTTTGAAGTTGATCATTCATTGCTTAATGAGGACTGGTATTTCTACCTGATCCCACAGGAAGACAGGTGGTTGAACCCAAACTTCCAGGAAGAAGATGACTGATACGTTTAAAATAGTAACTACAAAACCTGAAATGGATATGTCTGATAAAAAAACATACGATACAACTCTGAAAATAAACATTCTGTTTGCTTTATTTCTGAGTCTGTCAGTCATAACAAGTCCGGTACTATTTTGTCAATACTCCCATGAAACTACAGGCATGGAAAATATTCCATTCAGCAAAAAACAGGAACAAACCTGTGACTACAATTCGTTTTATGACACAGAATACTTTCGGTTACAGGATAATTCTGAAGAAAAACTGATTATGACAAACTCAGGGTTTTTACTCGATTCGATACTGGAAATAGTATCGGATGGTTACTATGATGAAACCCGCCGTTGGTACTACAGTTACGATATATCCTTTAATCTGGACAGTATTTCGGTATACCATTTCAATTACTTCGGCTTTTTCAGACATATTTTAGAAAAATATTTTTTTAATAAATCCGGCCAGCTTACAAAATATTTGCTCAGGCAACCTGATAATTATATTGATTCCACAATGGTCGATTATCAGGTAAAAGAATTCGAATATGAAGGTAACTTTTTAATAAAAAAGACCACTACCACAATAGAGAGTTCTGGCACGGAAGTAATTGAGAATAATTATTTTTATGACGATGAGGGAAAATTAGTAACTGACAGTGTTTTACGAAACGGACAATCTTTTACATGTTATAAGTATTACTATAATGATGATGATAAACTTGAATATTTTGTGATAATTTTTATGGACGTGTATACAATACAGAAATTTACGTATACGGAAACCGATACTTCACGATTAATTATCCAGAAAAACATCCAATATCATTCGCTATCTGAAATTCCTTTGTTAGACTCAATCACAGACTGGAGTTATGAAAAATACTTCCATGAAACCTTCGACGAACAAGGCAGGAGAACCTCCTTAATGCTGGAACAATATGGTTCGTACATTGAAGACGGGAAAATATATAAAAAAGAATTTATCTGGACCGACTTTGATAGCTTGTTACATTCATCATATTATAACTGGAAAGAAAGCGGGGAATCAGGAACCTGGCAGGAAGCCATGAGAATTGACAATACCCACGATGAATATGGCAACCTGTTGATCTATAAAAAAACCTTTTACGATGCCCGTACTAATTTCTGGGAGATTGAAGATCAGAAAAATTACTACTATTCTTCAGCCCCAAACGGCCTGCCGTCTGCTACAACCTCATCCGAAAAACTTATTGTTTTTCCAAATCCTGCTGAAGATGAAATTCATGTGATACTGCCTTCTTCCGGTAGTTTCAACTTTACTATTTATACTTTGTATGGAGTTCCTTTACTAAACGGTGAACTGGAAAACCAGGCAATTACTGTCTCACAGCTCAAACCCGGGATGTATATAATTGAAGTCAGTAACGGGCGTGGCCGGTCTTCGGGGAAATTCATCAAATACTGAAATTATTCCATCCTCAATAATAAGCGTGTGAACGTGAAATGCCGGTTAAAGCCGGCATTTTTGTATATATTAATCCGTTGGAGGAATTCCTATCAATTCATTAAACTCCATTTCGACTCCGCCCAGTCTAACCGTACCATTGAGCGGAGTCGAAGTCCCATTCTCAAATATTCTGTAACTTTTTCAATGAATATTTTTATTTTTTCCTACTAAGCTCCATCCGGCAATTCCATCTCCAAACACACCGGGCAATGATCGGAACCCATGATTTCATCGAGTATGAAAGAATCCCTGACATGACTTAACAGTTTTTCGCTTACCAGGAAATAGTCAATACGCCATCCTACATTATTAGCCCGGGCATTGAATCGCTGATTCCAGAAGGTATATTGTACTTTATCCTTATGAAAATAGCGAAACGTATCAACAAGACCCATATCCAGATATTTTTTGAAACCGTCAATTTCAACCTGCGTAAAACCTGCCGATTTGTTATAATTGGGTTTGGGTCGTGCCAGATCGATGGGTTCGTGAGCAACATTCAAATCGCCCGTGAATATTATAGGTTTCAAAGCATTCAACTTTTTCAGGTACTCCATAAGGTCATGATCCCAATGTTTCCTGTAGTCTAACCGGTCAAGGTTCTGACCCGAATTGGGCACGTATACATTAACCAGGTAAAATGTATCGAATTCAAGTGTAATTATTCTTCCCTCCTGATCGTGTTCTGCAATTCCCAAATCGAAAATATGGTTCACGGGCTTTAGCCGGGTAAAAACTGCCGTTCCTGAATACCCCTTTTTTAAAGCCGAATTTACAAACAATTCATATTCAGGCAATTTTTCGGATATTACCTGTACTACCTCATCCTGACCTTTGGTTTCCTGAACACATAAAATATCCGGATCCAGCTTTTCAGTGGTTTCGTAAAAACCTTTATTTACTGATGCCCGGATGCCATTAACATTCCACGAAATAAATTTAACCAGTTGCCCCATGCTATTGATTTTATCGATAATGCAATATTAACAACTTGTTCTCAGAATGGTTTATGGTAGTCTTATAAAAACTACTATTATAAAAGCATTCTTTCCCGGATCGTAACAACATAAGTGATTTTTATTTTCCCCGTACTTTTAAAAAACTTCACTGTTGTTTCTGATATAGTCCATCAATTCATCAACCTTGCAAAAAGCCAGAGCTGTATATGTATCGGCAGCACCATAATACAATGCAATCCGTCCGCTATCGGCATCGTAAATGTTTGCACACGGAAAAACCACGTTCGGCACAAATCCTGTAATTTCATAATCTTTCTCGGGTGTCAGCAAATAATCCCGGGTTCGGAATTTTACTTTCCAGGGTTGCTCCAGGTCGAGGATTACGGCGCCGAAACTATAAACGAATCCGTTACAGGTTGTTGATACCCCATGATAAAATAACAACCAGCCCTCCGAAGTTTCAATGGGTACGGGTCCCGCTCCTATTTTAGTTCCCTGCCACCATCCCTGGCCTCCTTTGCCCATAACATAGCGATGATTCCCCCAGTATAAAAGATCAGGACTTTCGCTCAGATAAATATCGCCAAAAGGCGTATGACTGCTATCGCTTGGCCGGCTTAACAGGTAAAATTTACCGTTAATTTTACGTGGAAATAAAACTCCGTTCCGGTTAAAAGGCATTAACGGATTGGGGATCCGGGTCCACGTTTTAAAATCTTTTGTCATTCCCATTCCGATGGAGGCACCATGCATATCGTCGCACCAGTTAACATAGTAAATATCATCAATTTTAAGAAAACGCGGATCGTAACCATAACTGATGGGATTTGGATTACCTTTTGTATCAACCCATGGAATGATATGATCGTCAATCTCGAAGCTAAATCCGTCTTTACTTCTCCCGAAATGTATATTTGCCCTTCCGTTTTTATGATCGGCCCGGAAAACACCGATAAACTCACCCTGGTATGGTAAAACCGCACTATTAAACACCCGGGCTGTTGATGGAGTGGGATTCCACCCGATCACCGGATTTTTGCTATATCGCCACATGATACTCTTCTCGTTAACCGGTCTGTCTTCCCATGGAAGATTTGGTAAGGCATTTCCAATAATAGTGTTACTCATATCAATAATTTATAGTGTAAGTTTAATAGTAAGTTCTTATTATTTGTGGTGAACAAAGATGAAAAAAAACATTGTTTTATAATTTGAAGGATAGAACGAAAATTATCAAAAATGTAACATGGTTAATTAATTATTTGAAATTATACCTGAAGAATACCCCTGCAATTATTGGGTTAGAATAATATATTCACTCCTGCGTATTTCGAAGCAACTCTTGTGTATTCAATAACAATTCAATTGTATAAAATTGTAATTAAATTCAACTGTCACTGGAATTTTTACGTTTCTTTGCTAAAATTTATTCGGTGTGAAAGCAATTATTCTTGCAGGAGGAAAAGGAACACGCATGGGAAACCTGACACAGGAATTGCCAAAACCAATGTTAAGTATAGGTGAAAAGCCTATACTTGCACATCAGCTTGACCTCCTCAGAAAATATAATATTACCGATATAATTATTCTGGTCAATTTTTTAAAGGAACAAATCATTGATCATTTTGGAAATGGTTCGAAGTTTGGTGTGAGTATTACATATTTTGAAGAGCAGATTCCTTTGGGAACAGTTGGTGGTTTAAAAGAAATTGAAAACCGGATCGACGATGATTTTATGGTTCTTTACGGTGATGTTATGGTAAATATGGACCTGAACCGACTGATTGCTTTTCACAAGAAGAAAAATAGCGAATGTACGCTGGTGCTGCATCCCAATGACCATCCCTTCGATAGCGACCTGACAGGGACCGATGAAAAGGGGAGAATAACAGGAGTATATCCTAAACCCCATAATCCGGAAGTATATTACCCGAACCTGGTAAACGCCGGTGTATATGTGTTTTCACCCGTAATACTCAGGTATATTGAAAAAGAAAAAAAAGCAGATTTCGGCAGAGATATTTTTCCTCATATCTATGATAAAATAAGAATGTTCGGTTATAAAACTGCTGAATACTTAAAGGATATGGGAACTCCCGATCGGTTAGAAGAAGTTGAGCAAGACTATGAAACAGGCAGAATTCAACGGGCAAACTTTGCTGTAAAACAAAAGGCCATTTTTCTGGACCGTGATGGAGTGCTGAACGAAGAGATCAGTTTTATTCACGAACCGGAAGACATGCGACTGTATAATTTCACTCCCGATGCAGTACGAAAAATTAATCATTCGGATTATAAAGCAATAGTTGTTACCAACCAATCAGTCATCGCAAGAAATTTATGCACACTTGATGAGCTTAAAATTGTACACAACAAGCTGGAATCTGATCTGGGAAAGCATGGGGCCAAACTCGATGCAATTTATTTTTGTCCGCACCACCCGGATAGCGGATACCCGGAAGAGCGGAAAGAATATAAGATCGATTGCCTGTGCAGAAAACCCAAACCGGGAATGATCCTTGATGCTGCCATCGACTTTAATCTCGACTTGTACAATTCATTTATCATTGGCGATTCCGAACGTGATATTCTGGCCGGAATTAATGCCGGTTGTACAACTATTGGGGTTAGCACGGGTTACGGACTTAAAAAAAGTTCCGTACTTCCCGATTTTTTCTTCCGTGATCTTAAAGAAGCAACCGATTTTATAGTAGATGAGCCTTACAAATCGGTTTTTGAAAAAATATATGCCTCAAGGCTTAAACGTCCTCTTATAATCCTTATCGGCGGAAATGCGCGTTCAGGTAAAAGTACCCTTGCAAGTTACCTTGAATGGAAAATAAAACGGGCAAGCCAATCCGTTCTGAAAATTAGTCTGGATAACTGGATCCTGCCTGAAAATAAAAGAACAGGTTCAAAAAATGTTTATGACCGTTTTCAGACGGAACGTCTTGAGCAGGAGTTGCAGCAAATCCTGACCGGAATGAAGGTCACCGTTAAACAGTACCCTGCACACCCCGAAAGAGACCTTCCCGGCATTAGTTATCAGTATAAAGGAGAAGAATTTATCCTGATTGAAGGCGTGGTAGCGCTGAGCAGTGCAATGATCCGTGAACTTGCTCAGTATAAAATATTTGTAGATATCGATCGGAAAGAACATAAGAAAAGGATTGAAGAATTCTACTTATGGCGTGGTAAAACACCGGATGAAATTGAAAAACTCTATACACAAAGATTAGAAGATGAATACCAACTCATTGAAAAAGAACGTAAATTTGCAGATCTTATCCTAAATTCAATCACAACATGATCATCTCCCGTACACCTTTCCGGATAAGTTTTGTTGGCGGTGGTTCCGATATGGAAACATTCTATTCAAGGCATCAGGGTGCTGTATTAAGTACTTCCATTGATAAA
>CAYUAV010000261.1:0-5997 GCA_964442665.1 uncultured Bacteroidales bacterium | reverse complement strand
CTTATTAAAATTGACCCTGAGAATAGGACTATTCTGAAATCAAATAAAATGCTTACCCGCGATCCTCGTGAGGTTGAGCGTAAAAAACCTGGCCAGCCAAAAGCCAGAAAACGATTCCAGTTCAGTAAACGATAGGTCATTATATTGTTTAGTATCTAAACGCTGAAGACTTCCGGTTCATGGGACTACTTCAGCGTTGATTAATTCAGAAGGTAAACAAGTTAAAAATATGTCACGAACAAATTTCAATGAATTATTAGATGCAGGTGTACATTTTGGTCACCTGAAAAGAAAATGGAATCCGCATATGGCTCCCTTTATTTTTATGGAGCGCAGCGGAATTCATATTATCGATCTGCATAAAACAGTAGCCAAGCTCGACGAAGCCTGCTCAGCTTTAAAGCAAATTGCCAAGTCGGGAAGGAAAATACTGTTTGTAGCTACTAAAAAGCAGGCAAAAGATATTGTTGCAGAGAGAGTTCAGCAAATCAATATGCCTTTTGTTACGGAGCGCTGGCCGGGAGGAATGCTTACAAACTTTCCCACCATACGGAAAGCAGTAAAGAAAATGGCCTCCATTGATAAAATGGCCACCGACGGAACTTTCGATAATATGTCGAAACGTGAAAGGCTTCAAATTACCAGACAACGGGCAAAGCTTGAGAAAAATCTGGGCAGTATAGCCGATCTTACCCGGTTACCTGCAGCCATGTTTATTGTCGATATTTCAAAGGAACATATCGCAGTGAAAGAAGCTAAGCGATTGAGTATTCCGGTATTTGCCATGGTCGACACGAATTCCGATCCTAATATAATCGAATTTCCTATTCCTGCTAATGATGATGCTTCCAAGTCGATATCTCTTATTATCGATAAAGTCTGCAAAGCTATTTCAGAGGGCCTTGAGGAACGAAAAATGGAAAGGGAAAAAGAAGAGGTCTCAAAGGATAAACAGGATTCGGATGAGGAAGAAATTACGACATTCAAAAAATCGGCAGCTAAAAAATCAAAGGATTTTGACGACGATAAGGAGGATTCGGACGATGAGGATGGGGAAGATGAAGAAGCAGAAGAAGATGATAGCGAAGAACTTGAAGACAATAAAAGCCGCGATTACTCCAAAGCAAAAGCCACCCTCGACGATGCAAGCGATGATGAATAATACTTAACCGAAAAATAATTAGATAATGACCCAAATAACTGCAGCCGACGTAAATAAATTACGCAAAACCACAGGTGCCGGTATGATGGATTGCAAAAAAGCACTTCAGGAAGCAGATGGTAATTTTGAGAAAGCTATTGAAATAATTCGTAAGAAAGGGCAAGTTGTTGCAAATAAACGCGCCGACAGGGAAGCTTCGGAAGGAGTTGTGTTGGCTAAATTAAACAGCAATAAAACGCTGGGAGCGATGATTGTTCTCAATTGTGAGACTGATTTTGTGGCTAAAAACGAAGATTTTATCGGATTTGCTGAGAAAATACTTTATAAAGCCGTAGAAAATAATCCTGCCGATCTGGAATCACTTAAACAAATAGTGCTCGATGGTAAACCTATAGGCGATAAAATTATTGAACAGGTAGGAATAATCGGAGAAAAGATTGAACTGGCTTATTACGATAAAATTGCCGCGCCTCAGGTAATATCCTATATTCACCCTGGCAATAAACTGGCAACCCTGGTAGGCTTCAATAAAACGACTACCGAACAGGTGGCAAAAGATGTTGCCATGCAGGTTGCTGCAATGAGTCCTGTTGCCATAGATAAGAATAATGTTCCTGACGAGGTAATTGAAAAAGAAAAAGAGATAGGCAGGGAACAGGCCCGGCGGGAAGGAAAACCTGAAAACATGCTGGATAAAATAGCCGAGGGGAAATTGAATAAATTCTTTAAAGAAAGCACGCTTTTAAATCAGGAATTTACTAAGGATAATAAAAAGTCAATCCGGCAATATTTACAGGAGAATGATAAAGATCTCACAGTTACTGACTTCTTACGATATTCATTGAATAATTAGAATATATATTTTCTGTACAGTGATAAAAAGAGGTTCATTGTAACCTCTTTTTTTTGTGTCGTTATGAAATTGCGCTAACTTCGTTAAAAATAAGGTGTGATGTTAAAATATAAACGTATACTTCTGAAGTTGAGCGGCGAAGCCCTCATGGGGAAAAAACATCAGGGTATTGACGGGGATCGTTTGCTGGAATATGTAGAGCAGATTAAGGATGCTGCTGATCAGGGAGTTGAAATAGGTGTTGTAATAGGCGGGGGTAATATTTTCAGAGGCATGTCGGGAGAAAAAGCCGGGTTCGACCGTGTTAAGGGCGATTATATGGGTATGCTGGCCACGGTCATTAACGGTCTGGCAATAGAATCGGCTCTTGAATCAATAGGAGGTAAATGCAGTGTTTTTACCGCTATCGAAATGGCACCCGTCGGGATACGATACACCCCTAAGCGAGTGAAAAAAGCTTTTGAAAATGATGAGGTGATTATTTTTACATTCGGAACAGGGAATCCGTATTTTACCACCGATACTGCAGCAGCTTTACGCGCAGTTGAGATCAATGCCGATGTTCTACTGAAAGGGACCCGTGTGGATGGAATTTATACTGCCGATCCGGAAAAAGATCCTAAAGCAAAGAAATTTGATAAAATAAGTTTCGCCGATACCTATAAATTCGGGCTTAAAATAATGGATCTCACAGCCATTACTATGTGCTCCGAGAATGATATGCCTGTTGTGGTTTTCGATATGAATAAGAAGGGGAACCTGATAAAATTATTAAAAGGGGAATCTATTGGCACATTAGTTACGAATGACTAGAAACACAGATTATTTTTTCATGTAAATATTTTTTTATTTTTGTTTTACAGAAACAAATCCAATCCTATATGGAAGACGAAATTCAATTACAATTAGAAGATACGCAGGAAAAGATGCAAAAGGCTCTTCAGCATCTCGAAGATGAATTACTGCGGGTTCGCGCAGGGAAAGCAACGCCAAATATTCTGGATGGTATTAACGTCGATTATTACGGATCCCTGACTCCATTAAATCAGGTTTCAAACATAAGCACACCCGATGCAAAAACCATTGCCATTCAGCCTTGGGAAAAGTCAATGATCGAACCTATCGAAAAAGCCATTATGGCTGCCAATATAGGCCTTACTCCTGCCAATAACGGTGAAATTATTCGTATTAATATACCGCCCTTAACGGAAGAGCGACGCGTTTCTCTTGTCAAGCAAATTAAAAATATGGCCGAAAATACCAGGGTAAGTATCCGTAATTCCCGCAGGGAAGCAAATGAAGCCTTCAAGCTAATGAAAAAGGAAGGACTATCGGAGGACCAGGAAAAAGAATCGGAAATAAAAATTCAGGAAATGACCGATGATCACATTAATAAGGTCGATGTACTGCTTGAGGCTAAAGAAAAAGAAATTATGACGATATAAAATTTTCTTTCAAATTCGAGGTTGTTTTCTTTGAACAATCTTCATGATCATTCTGTTAATTAGCAATTAAAAGAATAATTAAAACGGACAATACCCTGAATTTCCTTTAATATTACTTTTCCAGCAACTGAAATACTTCATCCAGATTGGGTTCAAGTATTATTTCAGTGCGGCGGTTTTTCTGCCGGGCATCGGGAGTTTTATGTGGATCGACAGGATAAAATTCACCTCGTCCGGCAGCTGTCAGTCGTTTTGGGTCGATGGTAGTCCCGTCCAACAGAATTCGTATTATTTCGGTAGCACGCTGTACACTTAAGTCCCAGTTATCTTCGAATCGCGAACCGGGTTTCACAGGTACATCGTCGGTGTGGCCTTCGATCATGATATTTATATCCCGGTTTTGTTCCAGAACTGATGCGAGTTTTTGAAGCGCTGCCTTTCCACGTGGATCAACTTCCGTACTCCCGCTGGGGAAAAGTAATTTTTCATCTAGCGAAACATATACTTTCCCGTTTTTCTTTGTTATTGTAAGTCCCTGATTTTCAAAGCCGGTTAGGGCCGCTGATAATTTTTGTTTCAGGGCTTCCGCCTGGGTATCTTTCTGATCGATGATCCGTTGTAATTCGAGTAATTGTGCATTATTTTGTTCAAGTTCAAGCTTCAGCCTGTTCAATTCTTCCCTGTCTTTGTCGAGTTTTGCCTGTAACTGATTAAGCTGATCTTCGCGCTGATATAAATTACGCTGAGTTGCATCGAGTTTTTCCATCAGGCCGCGTGCTTCCGAATCGCTTCCACTTATTGCAGTCTGATACGAACGCTGAAGTTCCTCATAACGTTTATTCAATTGTTCATATTTTCCTTTAAGAGCTTTCAACTCTTCAGTCGTGCCAACACCACTTTTCTCGATTCTTTGTTTTGCATCCTCCGATAATTCAAGATTTGCTTTAAGTTCCGTATTTTCAACCGTTAATTTTTCATTTTCAGTCAATAATTCTTCGCGCTCCTGTTTATAGGTATTTCTTTCACTCTCAGTTTCCGAATAGAGCTGGGGAGGCACACACGACTGATTCAATATCAGTGGGAAAGCAATAAACAAGATCCACGGAGTATTTGTTTTCATGTTGATTTGATCATTTTAGCAACGAATTTACAAGATGCAGTCAGTCTGCTCAAACTATCTCAGTAAGAATTATTAACTTTGAACGAATTTCTGCAAAAAATATTATGGAGAATTCCTATCCTTTGCTGGATATTATTAACACTCCGGCCGATCTTAAGCGGTTGAAGATTGAGGAGTTGGTTCAGGTTTGCAAGGAGCTCCGGCAATTTATTATTGATGAAGTTTCCAATAATCCTGGACATCTGGGTGCCAGTCTGGGTGTTATTGAACTTACTGTTGCTCTGCATTATGCCTATAATACGCCACACGATAAAATTATCTGGGATGTGGGACATCAGGCTTATGGGCATAAAATACTTACCGGGCGTAAGGAAGTTTTCCATACAAATCGCAAATACCGGGGCATCAGCGGATTTCCGAAGATGGACGAAAGTGAATACGATGCATTTGGAACCGGACATTCCTCGACTTCCATATCAGCCGCTTTAGGTATAGCCGTAGCCGATCGGCATAATGGAATTAAAAGAAATGTTGCGGCTATTATCGGCGATGGATCAATGACTGGAGGATTGGCATACGAAGCGCTCAATAATTCCGGAATCGAAAATACGGACCTGGTCGTGATCCTGAATGATAATAATATTTCCATCGACGCAAGCGTGGGAGCATTAAAAGAATATCTTGTAGATATCACCACGTCAAAAACTTACAACCGGTTTAAAAATGATATCTGGAAAATGCTGGGGAAGATCAACAAAATAGCCCCGCATGCTCGTGAATATGCACAAAAACTCGAGAATGGACTTAAATCGGTATTGCTTCGGCAGAGTAATTTGTTTGAGGCCTTCAATTTTCGTTATTTTGGTCCCATTGACGGTCATGATGTAGTTCATGTGGCACATATTCTTGAAGATTTGAAAGGCATTCCGGGTCCCAAACTCTTGCATGTTCTTACAAAAAAAGGGAAGGGATTTATGCAGGCTGAATTGAATCAGACTCAGTTTCATGCCCCCGGGAGATTCAATAAAAAAACAGGCGAAATTATAAAAATTGAATCGGAAACATTACAACCACCTCTTTATCAGGATGTATTTGGTCACACAATTCTCGAATTGGCGCACCTGAATCATAAAATAATCGGAATAACACCTGCCATGCCAACAGGATGCTCACTTAAGAAGATGATGGATGTAATGCCGGATCGGACATTTGATGTTGGCATAGCCGAACAGCATGCTGTAACTTTCTCTGCAGGTATGGCCTCACAGGGATTAATACCATTCTGCAATATCTACTCATCTTTCATGCAGCGGGCCTACGACCAGGTAATTCACGATGTAGCTCTTCAGAAACTCAATGTGGTATTTTGTCTTGACCGGGGAGGTCTGGTAGGTGCCGATGGGCCCACTCATCATGG
>CAYUAV010000260.1:0-6005 GCA_964442665.1 uncultured Bacteroidales bacterium | reverse complement strand
ATTTATCACTTCCGATGTGCGAACTATTGATGTTCTTAAATTCATATCGGGGAGTGTTGTAAAACTGACTTCCACCTTATCGCCGGCATGAATGCTTCCCAGATAGGTTTCCGAAACATCGGCCTTAATGGTAAGCCGCGAAAGATTTACAAATTCAATTACAGGAATCATAGGTCCGGCAATATCACCCTCCTTCAGATATATTTTATCGACTATTCCGTTAAAGGGGGCCCTGATTTGCGACATACGGAGCTGGGCTTCGAGCATGTTAAGCCTGGCTTCGGCAGATTCCTTCTGGGCTTTTGCCTGCAGGTACTGAATTTCGGATCCGATACCCTGCTCCCACAAACTTCGTTGCTTTTCATAGGTAGTAGCAGCCAGTTCGAGACTTGTTCTTGCTTCGTTGATACCACTTTGTGTTGCATCGGTATTTAGCGATACCAGAAGTTCGCCCTTATTCACCCGCTGACCTTCACGTACATGTATCGTCCTGATCTGTCCGTTCATTTCGGGACTGATCCTTGCATACTGAACGGCTTCCACATTACCGAACACGGTTATATAGTGTTTAAATACTTCGGGTTGTATTACTTTTAAAGTAACAGCTACTTTATCCCGGTCTTCGGCGCTGTCGGAGAGCTGTTTTTCCAATCCGGCAATTTGCTCCTCCAGTGCAGAAATTTTACTTCTCTTGCTTTCGATCTGTTTTTTGATCATCTGGTCTTTCGACATGCCGCAACTTGTTACCAGTAAAACGGCAAGGATTTTTGCTACTGTTTTCATTCCTGTGTGCTTTTTATAAGATGTTTTCATGGTTTATAGTTTATTGAAGGCTTTGTCGAGCTTAACTTTTGATACCAGCAATTCATGGATTGCAGAAGCATACGACATTTGTGCCTGTAAGTATTGCGTGTTGACGAGGGACAGCTCGAGACTTGATACGACTCCCAGTTTGTATTTTTCTGTCGTCTTTTCGAAAACTTTTTCAGACAGTTCAAAATTTTTCTTTTCATTCATATATTTATTAACTGCTGTCTGGTAATCGAACCGGGCCTGCTCAGCAGCAAGTGTCAATCGCTCCGATTCCTGAATTCTCATGTTGGCAGCCTTTTCATACTCAATCCGTGCCTGCGAGACCTGAGCATAATGTACTCCGCTCTGAAAAATAGGCCAACTGGCCTGAATCCCAAAAACATGGTGTATGGGCTGTGAGAATTCCGATGACTTGGTTTGATCGGAATAATTATAAAAACCTGTAACTGTTGGCAGATATTGAGATTTGTATCGATTATAATTCAATTTTTGCAGTTTTTCCTGAGTTGCTAAAAGCTGGTAGTCGATATTCTCATCCAGATTAAAGTTGTATTGTGAACCCGAAATAAGATTATTGGAAACCAGATTATCGATATTTTCGGTCAATTCAATCTGTGTTTCAGCCTGCAATCCAAGTTGATACTCAAATAGCTTATATAAAGTAGCCAGCTGGTTATCAAGTGTTGTAAGGCTATTCTCCGTTCGTTTCACTGTCAGGTCGAGCTGATCAACTTCAGTATCTTCTATCAAACCTGCTTCATATGTCTTCTTCATCTGATCCAGATTCATCCTCAGATTTTCCAGAGTTTTTATCAGTATTTCCCGGTTACTCTTCAGGATAAGAATTCCGTAATAGGTTCCTGCAACATTTTCCTTTACGTCAATAACAGTTTTTTCATAACTTTCCTGCGACAGGATTTTATACACACGGGCTGCCTGAAGTCCAACAATGTATTCCCCGCTAAAAATAAGCTGGGATACGGTGGCTCCGTAGGTTAGGTTTTTTTCCAGAGCAAGATAAACTTCCATTGGAGGACCATCAGGATTGTTAAAATCCGGGAATGGAAATGAAGGCGGGTTCGGGATATATTGAAAATCGGCCGTAGCCTTTAATTGAGGTAAGCCGAGAGCCGTGTTTTGCAAAACCAGGTTTCGTGCTGCTTCAACATCCAGTTTGGCATTCTTGCTTACATAAAAATTTTCGACGGCATAATTTTGTGCCTCCGTTAACGAAAACCTCATCACGCTATCCTGCTGGGCCGATGAATCATATACTCCCAGAAGCGATACCATGAGTATCCATAATAATCTGGTAACTTTCATACTATTATATTTTAACTATTAGAAATCTTTCTGTTATACTATTAACTAAGCCTGTTTTTTGAAATCCCACAGGTTTACCGATGAAATTATCTTAGTCTCTATATAAAGAAATTTCCTTTCAATTTGTTCGGAACAAAAAAGTAAATTCAGAGTTGTCAATAATTTTCATTGGTACGCTGCAACGGTCTCAAGCGCAACTATCAACAAAAATAGAATTACCATTCTTACGGTTAAACCAAAAATCGGCCAACAGCAAGCTTTGGTCGGTAAAACAATTAAATTCTTCCTACCAGCATTCTGCCGGTGATATATATCATCAGATTTGCTAATCAAAATCATTACATTAATCTTGAGAATGGTACCAACATCCTCTAATTTTAATACGTGATAGATATGGAGGCGATGAGAACATATTCGATTGAGGAAGGGAAGGATTCACCTTTCGTTTACCTGGATGAATCAAAACGATTGGTTGAAATAACAGGAAGATCGACGCTGAAGGAAGCATACTGGTTTTATTCGAACCTGTTAAAATGGCTAATTGCCTTTAATACAGGGCAAAACCGGACTGCTATTGTAAATATCAGCCTTGAAAGAGTAAACGATAGTACATCAAAATGGCTGCCACTGATCTTTAATAAGTTTAAAAAAATTGTACCTGATTCTCCTCTTGAAATTAACTGGCACCTGAAAAACGGCAGTCCGAGAATCAGACAATGCGGTTATTTACTGAAAAGCCATACAGGATGCAGGGTAAACCTGTTATCAAACCACAGAGACTAATGACTTCTTGCAGATGAATTTAAAATAAAAAGGTATGAGTTGGTTTGTCTCAGGGAAAAAAACCGAAACCTATCTTCAGGAGTATCCTGAAATAAAGGTTTGTGAAAAGTTAAAAAAAGTCGAGATCACAGGATGTTCCCGGATGTCGGATATGGAAGCATATTACGATTATCTCACCAGGGAACTGATCAGTTATTTCGTTACTTTTAATAATACGTTGATGCTCGATTTCCGCCTTGAATTTATCAACACCGCATCCACCAAATTACTCCTCGAGATGCTTTATGATTTACAGAAAATGGTCGATAAAGAAGGTATGATCGAGGTGAACTGGTATTACGAAGAGGATGATGAAACTATCCTGGAAACCGGCGAAATATTTGGCAATCTGCTGAGAATTCCTTTTTACCTAAAGGAAATACTATAATCTTTTTAATTACTTTTTTACTGTTTCGTATTGAGATTGCGGGCTATCTGCTTCAAACAATTTCATTATCTTCGGCGAATTAATTCATAACCTATGTATTTTATCGCTGCACAAAAAGATAAAAATGAATGGTGGAGATACCTGGTTGGTATTCTCATCGTTATGTTCGGTTATCTGGTTATTGGTTCGGTTCCGTTGTTTATTGTTATTGCCGTTAAAACAGCTCAGGGTATTCCCATGGACATAAATACTTTCGCAGAGACCTACAACACCGAAGCCATTGGGATAAGTCAGAATACGGGACTGTTGTTATTATTATTTCCCTCGGTTCTTGCCTTTTTCGTACTCTGGGCGGTCATGGTTTGGATCCACGGTAAAAAAACCGGCAATATTGCTTCTTACAAAGGAAGAATACGCTGGCGCAGGTTATTTGCAGGAGCTTTTATCTGGCTATTATTGATGGTAGTTGCAGAACTGTTTTTCGCTTATACCCATCCCGAAAATTACAGCTACAATTTTAATTCGCATAAATTTCTCTTCCTGCTTATTATAGCTCTTCTTTTAATTCCCTTTCAAACCTGGTTTGAAGAATTATTATTCAGGAGCTATCTTATGGTGGGATTAGGTCTGCTGTTCCGACTGCGTATCATTGCACTGCTTCTTACATCGGTCGGATTCGGATTATTGCATGCTTTCAACCCTGAAGTAAAGGAGTTCGGATTTATGGCTACGATGCCCTACTATATCGGGTTCGGAATTTTTGCCGGATTACTTGTTATCATGGACAATGGCATAGAACTGGCTTTAGGAGTGCATGCCATGAATAATATATACAGTGCCGTTTTCGTAACATACGAATCATCAGTGCTTAAAACACCTGCTTTATGGACAATACAAAAGATCGATCCATGGCTGCTGAACCTGGCCTTCCTGATCATGGCCTGCCTGTTTATGCTTATCATGACCAAATTGTATGCATGGAACGACTGGCGACGAATTTTCAGACTGATTCCAAAAATACATAACAAGTAAACGGCTTTACGTTATAGTATCGGGTTGGTTCAAATTAATTTACGGGTATTTGAAATTAAAGTAGTCATATGACACATCCGTTACCGAGTAATCATTGTATGATTCGCAGGTTGTCTCTTCATTTCCTGTTCCAGCTTTTATAATTTGCTCAAAAAAATTGCTCTTTAGTGGAGGACAATTATCTTTGGGAGCTGAAAAAATCGAAATGATTACAGTTACCGGAGGGACAGGATTATTGGGCAGTCATTTGCTTCTGCGGCTCGCCCGGACCAGTAATTCGATACAAGCACTTATTCGCCCCGGAAGCAATCCGGAAAAAATCTTTACCGTTTGGAAATACTATATCCCCGATCCTGAAGAGCTATTCCGGCATATTGACTGGCACACTGTCGACATGGCAAACCGGGCCTCTTTTGCCGAAGCTTTACAGGGATCACAATATGTATTTCATTGTGCTGCCAACGTATCATTCAATCCACGCAGAAAAAGTGAAATCTGGAATGCCAATGTTACCCTTCTGCGAAATCTGGTGAATTGCTGTCTGGATCTTCAAATTGATAAACTCATACATGTTAGCAGTGTTGCTGCAATAGGTAAACCGCAGTCGGGAAATATGACCGACGAGACATGCGGATGGCCGGTTAAGCCCGGTTCGGATTATGCAAAAACCAAAACACTGGGGGAACTTGAAGTATGGAGGGGAATTAATGAAGGGTTGAATGCCGTAATTGTAAACCCTTCCGTGATGCTGGGCCCGGGAACGGATAATCGGGGCAGCACCATGATATTTGAATCGCTGCGAAAAGGAATGAAGTTTTATCCGTCAGGCATCACAGGTTTTGTTGATGTCAGGGATGTGGCCGAAGTAATGGTAAAACTGGCTGATAGTCAAATATCCGGTGAACGATTTATTCTTAACAGTGCAAATATTAGTTACCGGGAACTTTTCACAACGATAACTGCCTGCTTAAATAAGAAACCTCCGTCTCTTGCTATTACGCCATTTATGACATCTGTGGCATGGAAACTGGAAGGATTGCTCACACTATTCACGGGGAAAGAGCCTCGCATTACAAGGCATACAGCTCATTCAGCTCATGCCGTCCGGGAATATTCTTCACAGAAAATCCTGCGAACGCTTGATTTTTCTTTTCGGGATATTGAAGATACCATAAAAGATACTGCGGGATATTATTCACAGGAGCATAAAGAATAAAAGAATCCTGTCCGGCCTAAGAATAAATTCAATTCATGGGGCATTGCCCCAAACCCCGGTTATTTTTGTTTGATCTGTCATAAATGTCGGCGCTTTGAGGTTTAGTTGGTTTTATTTGAGATGTTTCTGGTTGTTCATTTCTTTTCCTAGATGAAAAGAAACGAACCAAAGAAAAATCAAGGCTGATAAGAAATTTAAATAAATCTGATTGCTTGGCTCTTCGTGTCGTTCCGCAGCCGCTTTGCTTCCGCGGAACTTGATAACCCACGCTACGAGCCTTCGAAAAGATTTAGTTGCCAAATTTTTTATAGGCCGGTTCATAGCTCAATTTTCTTTACTATTACCAAAACGTAAAAATCTTTCAGGCCGGATAAATACCTCAGAAAAAGTCCGTAGGACTGATATATTTGT
>CAYUAV010000259.1:0-6022 GCA_964442665.1 uncultured Bacteroidales bacterium | reverse complement strand
CAGCTTTCATTATTCCCGCCATACCCGTGCAACAGATAAATTACCGGGTATCTCTTCGAATCTATATGATAGGAAGAAGGCAGTATGACAGAATATGAAACCTTCTGGTTCAGTATTTTGCTTTGTATACTAAGGTTTCGGCCAATCCTGACCTGCGCATTCACCTGAAAACCTGCGAGAAAAGAAAAAAGAATAAGCAGTTCGATAAAAAGCCTGGTATGTCGGTGTTTAACTTTTGTCATTTCATCAAAAATTATGTGACATGAAAAGTCTTTTTTCTCTAATATACCCACTTTTTTTTAGCTTTACGATTATTATGCAAGCAATAATTATTTTGGTTAATGAGGAAAATCGTTATTAATACCATCAAATATCTGGCATTTTTCGCAATTGGCATACTGATCTTTTGGCTTCTCTATCGAAAAATTAAATGGCAGGAATTGGTTGGTGCTTTAAAGGGGCTCAAATATTACTGGCTTGGTATATCAATCATACTAGGATTATTATCGCAACTCTCGCGGTCATTACGGTGGAAAATGCTGATGAAGCCCATGGGTTACAATCCGCTATTAAGTAATGTGTTTTTATCGGTATTAGTTCTGTATTTTGTAAACCTGATTGTTCCCAGGGCAGGAGAGGTGGCACGATGCACTGTTTTGGCCCGAACCGATAAAATACCCTTTACAAAACTTATCGGAACCGTTTTTATTGAAAGGTTGGCCGATTTGGTCATGTTATTGATTCTTGCATTGATCATTTTTACTATGAACATTTCAATAATCATGAAATTTTTCGATTTGCATCCTGCTATCTTAGCCAATCTGCATAAATTTCTTACACCAAAATATATTTTACTGCTTTCGGCAGGTTTGCTTGTTTTTTTACTATTTATAATTTTCCTGCAGAAAGGTTTAAAAAAATCCAGAAAAAGAAGTAAGCTGGTCGAACTTAAGAATCAATTTCTCGATGGTATAAAATCGATCATCCATATGGAAAGAAAATGGCTGTTCATTGGTTATACTGTTTTTATCTTTCTTATGTGGCTTGTTATGTTATATGTCGTTTTTCTGGCTTATAAACCTACCGAAAATCTAACATTAAGGGTAGGTATGGTGGTTTTTCTCATGGGCGGCCTTGGAATGCTGGCACCTATTCAGGGAGGTATAGGGCCATGGCATTTTATGGTAGTTGAAACGCTGGTTTTATATGGAATTCAACGGGAAGACGGATTGATTTTTGCTCTTGTGGCACATACTACAACCAACCTTATTTATATTGTTTTAGGAGGAATTGCTTTACTGATTCTGATTTTAAAATATGGAAATACAACCATCAGGTTACGCCCGGCAGAAAAGGAAAAACAGGTGGTTTCAAATAATTGAGCATGTTCACTCTTAAAAGAGCATCAGAACAGGATTATCCGGATATTCAAAGTCTCATTTATACTACTGTTAAAGCATGTTATCCTGCTATATATGCTCCTGAAATCATACGGTTCTACCTGGATTACCATTCACTTGAAGAAATATACAGAAGAGCCTCAACGGGCGTAGTATTGGCTCTTGCTATGGATAATTTTATCAGGGCAACGGGATTCCTTTCACAAAGTGAAATGGGAGGGGTTTATGTACATCCCGAATATCAACGTAAGGGTTTGGGCACTATAATTATTAAAAATCTTTTTGATATTGCATTGGAGCAAAAGTTGCCAAGAATTTGGCTCGATGCTACACCATTTGCCAGACCATTATATGAAAAACTGGGATTTATGACTGTAAATCCCAGTGTGATGTTTATTGAAGGGAAACCTCTCAATTATTTTAAAATGGAGAAGCTTTTATTGTAAATGTCATCCTGAAAGCCTGGATTCAAATCGGTTATAGCTAATTTATAACAGGCAGATAGGAATATTCCTTGCTATACTTCAGCATCTGTTTTGAAAAATCATCGATATAATGGAGTTTGATATCAACTATATTACCTTTCTTTTCAACGATTTTGTATTCAGGATTTACGAAACCGCTATAAGGTGCCAGGTTCAATTTTTCGAACCGGGCAAGAACTTCTTTATGTAATTCCGGATCGACTTTAACCCCATATTTTTCGACCAATTCCTTACCCGCTTCGTAATCGCCTTCCGATTTTATGCGTTGCACTTCGACCAGCAATTCACCAAATAATTCCCTGAGCCGTTCAAAATCATTGATTTTATAGTAAGTTTTACCATCGCGCACAATTTTTTCGATCACGTTATCCGGCTTGCCTTTTTCGTAACACCATTCGGCAATAAGCTGTCTGTTACGCATATGGGCCTGTTCGATGTTATTGCCGGGTTGAATTCTCCTGAGCTGGGTCATTATACCATTCCGGATATAGGAAATATACTGGGCTTTTGCGGCATCCTCGTTTGGAAGAAGGCCGAGTTGAACCATTTTCGGGTCCATAATATAATACAGGGCAAATAAATCGGCACGGGCTTCTTCCAGCGGCGACTGATAATTCTTTAAAGCATCGGAACTGATCCCTTTAAGCAACTGACCCGAACCATGCCCGAGGCATTCATGAAGATCGGTATGCAGGTTATCGGTCATTGGTCCATACTCACGAACCAGAGCCAGCTCAGTTGAATCATAAGAAAATTCTTCCAGGAATCCGGAGCCCAGATTGGCCTGCTGATAGGCATAGGTTATATTTTCCAGGGTTACCGATTTCGATCCGTATTCCTTTCTTATCCAGTCAGCATTTGGCAGGTTGATCCCTATGGGTGTATACGGATAACAATCGCCGCCCAGCATGGCAACATCTATGACCTTGGCGGAAATCCCTTTTACTTCCTTCTTCTTAAAACGTTCGTCGATCGGTGAATGGTCTTCAAACCACTGGGCATTTGCCGATATGATTTCGGTACGTTTGGTTGCCTGTCGATCTTTAAAATCCACCACCGATTCCCAGGTTCCTTTTAATCCCAGCGGATCGGAATACACTTCGATAAAACCATTAACAAAATCGACACGCGAGGTATCGTTCACCCAAATGATGTTATATTCATCCCAGGTTTCCAGATCTCCGGTTTTATAGTAGGAAATGAGTTTTTCTATTCCTTCGGTTTGTTCCGGTGTTTCTGCAACAGCAACTGCCTTTTCAAGCCAGTAGATAATTTTATCAATAGCTTTCCCGTACAGTCCACCCGATTTCCAGACAATTTCTTTTATGGTATCATTACTTTTTACCAGTCTTGAATTCAAACCATATGAGATCGGGGTTGGAGCCTCCGTCAGACTTTTTATTGAATCATAATACGAAGTGGCTTCCTTTTCTGTAAGATTCTGATAAAAATTGACAGCCGATGCTTCTATAAGATCTTTTGATGGATCCTGATTCACCTTCTTTGGTAAAACGTTCGGATCGAAAATGACCGGTATGAGTTCCTCAATGGTTTGATCAGATGTTTTCGAAGGCAATGTAAGGAAGCCATTCTGATCGGAAGCAGCTTTGATTTCCAGAAAATATTCAACCGAAAAGCCCGGAATAATTTTATCTGTCGAATAATGGTGATAAATTCCATTCGAAAACCAGATACGCTTCAGGTACACGAGAAATTGCTGAAAATCAGCTGTTTCCCTGTCACCGGTATAGGTCTCGTAAATGTTTTCCATAGTCTTGCGGATTGCCAGGTTGTATTTGCCATTTTGATCCCATATTATGTCACGGCCACAAAGAGCAGCCCGGCTGAGGTAATAGATAAGTTTTTTCTCCTGCAGGCTAAGGTCATCGAAACCCGGTACCTGGTATCGTAAAATTCTAAGATCAGCAAATTGCTCTAAAACATAATTGAAGGAATCCGAATCCTTGTTATTTTCCGTTGAACATCCTGATACCATAATAAAACCTGTTAATACTGTTAATAGATATTTTACTTTCATTGTATTGTATTTTTAGGAATTTGCAGGGAATAAAAAATACCGGAGGCAAAACTAAGATGTAATCCGGAATTTTGCTATGATATTATAATTTATTAACCTGGAATTGAGCGTTTTGTTTATATGAACTTAACTTCGTGTTCAGGATTAAAAGAACAAACTTGAAATTATTCGGGTTTTGTAATAACCAGGCTTTCACCTTCCGATGAATTTTTTGACAGGAATTTTTCGAGTGTTTTAAGTAACGGTTCTTCAGGCATGATAACAGTTTCATTTCCCCAGAATTCCAGGTCCGTATCTGATATCTGCTCATACAGAATATCGTGGGGTTTTGACGCATCACGATATTTTATTTTTTCGATATTCCCTTGAGTCTGTCCCGTTATGACAAATTCTGAAGAAGTTGTAAAATAGCAGGAAAAGCCGGATTTTTTTCTGTTTCTTTTTTTATGAAGCCTTAACGATATCTCGCTTCGGGCATGACTGAGGTTCCAGGTTCCATCATAATAGCGGTATTCAACTTCATAATTTCCATACTTCGGACGAATGCGGAAACCCTGTGGAACTTTTTTAACGAGCATGGCATAGGCATGTTTCAAACTTTCCATACTAATACTGAATTCAACCCTGACAACAGCCAGCGATTGGGCATCGAGGTAAAGCTTGCCGTTAAAGCCCGGCATGTCAAGGTCATCTTTATAGGTAAATTCGATGATATATGTTTGCCTGTTGTTGTAAGTTAACTGCTTAACCAGATTATAGTCATAGTGAATAAAATAGTCCGGGTCGAGGAAGCTGACTCCGTATTTCATCACATCGAGTTGCATATTATTATACAATCCTCCTTCCACAACCAGGTTTACAAGTTCCGATTCCTGGATATTCGTACCTCTCCGTCCCTTTTTCATACGAACCAAGTCGTTTTCATCCGACAGGTAGGAAGTTTTGTATATGTCTATAAGAGCTTCAGAAAGGCCTATATAGTTGTCATTTTGCCGAGATGCTTCGCGGAAGAAGGCAGTTAGCATAACAGGTTTCCGGGAATAATTCTCACCTTTCTTTTCAAGGGCGGCCAGTATCAGATCAACAGGATCTTCGGGCCTGACGATCAGTTCATCGATCTGAAAACGATACGGGTGAAGTTCGGCTTCGATCCGGTTTGTAAGATATTCCTGCGGATAGATACTGCCGGATGTATAACCCATACAGGAAAACACGATGGAATCAGGCAGATTGTCGCGTGACAAAACGAGCTCAAACTCGCCCTCGCTGTTTGTAATAGTTCCGGTGCTTTCAAATGGCACAAATACATTGGCAAAAGGAATCGGGCGATGATTCCGGCTGTTTCGGACAATTCCCGAGAGCTTAACCTGTTTTTCGTCTTCGGAGGATGCCTGCGGGGAAAGGATCAGCTGATTACCCCGCACAATATAATGGAGTTCGTGTGTGGTGAACAATGTATCGAGCAACTCTGTAAGCCTTATACTATCCGAATAGATCGCAATTCTTTTATTTTCAACAATAGCCGAACTATAGGCAAGCTTATAGGGTGAGACCTTGTCAATTAGATAAAGATATTGTGCCACCGAAAGTTCCTGTGGAGGCAGATGAATATAAACTTTCGAAAGATCCTGCCCTCTGGTAACCCAAATTGAGAAGGAAAAAATAAGCAGAATAATATTTATAGTTCTGACAATCACTGTTTTCTAACAATCAGTAAATTATCCTTTGAAATCAATTCAATATTTTCTGTTAGGGAAGAATTAATTGTAAATAAAATACGATCGAGCGATTCGGTACTGCAGGTCAGCGTTATAGATTCAACAAATTGTACCTGGTCATCTGTAATCAGTTTAAGATGATAAAAATCGGCTAATATCCGGCAAACATCCTTCAAAGGTTGATTTCTGAATACGAATTCCTTAGTATACCATGCAATACTGTTTTTATCAAAATGATTCTTTCTGATCAGTGTATTTTCTCTGGCTGAGTAAATACCTGTATTATCGTGTGAGAGTTCAATGCGATTTTCAGTATTACTGCTTTCATATAAGGCTACTTTCCCCGAAATTACCCCGACAGTCACCAGTGTTGAGTCGACC
>CAYUAV010000258.1:1154-6056 GCA_964442665.1 uncultured Bacteroidales bacterium | reverse complement strand
TCTTTTCACGACCTATAAACTGGCAACCGGAAGCATGTTTCGTAATATGGAAACGTATCTGGGAGAAAAAACTGACAAGACATTTTTATATTTAAGGTCAAAATCCAGTGCCCTCACTGAAGATAATCGGAATGATCTGATACAATTCCTGGATATGAAATAGCGATGTTTTCTCTCTCGTTAATTGGGGAAGTTTGTCTGTTTGTTATTGAGACAATGATAAAAATAGATAAAATAATATCTTAGGATATAGCTCATCAGGCGTTTAATTCTATACCTGAATAATATCTGCTTTGAATAAACTGATTACACTCGCAATATTTGATAATCCTTTCGATGTTACCTTCAATTTACTGAAGGACATGCTTGATGAGGCAGGAATATATTATTTCGTTTCCAATGAAAATTCCAGGACCGTAAAACCCATGCCTGCTATGACACCAACCAATCTTTCCATTGATATTAAGATATATGAGAATGATGTAAAGGAGGCAGTTGAAATTCTTAAATCAATAAAAATGTAGGAATCGATTTGGTTCAGGAAATCTGATATATAGATAAGATAATAGAAAAGAAAAAGGAAATCGGATTAACCCCGATTTCCTTTTTTATGTCTTCAAATCAGGTATTTACTACCAGACTTGCAGTTCCATCAGTTATTTGTTAAGTTTCTGTTTTAACAAACTTTTAAGTGTAACATCTTCTCCCTGCTCAATTCGCTTTAACAAACCATCGATATATTCATCAGTAACAGGTTCCGAACGATTTGATTGAGCAGATTTTAAATGGAATCCGCCTGAGTTTGATCCGCTGCTCAGGTAAATATTGTCCCAATCGGTTTCCGTATCATTTCCTCCTCGAATTTTTATGTATTCAATACCGGTACTGACACTAATACTTGCCATATCTTCAAAATCATTGACAGCATTATTATTTGAAGTAAGTGTCACTCCATTGGCCTTTAGCGTAAACCGATTATCACTTCCTGCCGTCATTTCAAGAGTATTCATTTGCCCGCCGGTATGAACAGATGATGAAGTGCCGTAGCAGCTACCGTCCCAGGGTAACCAGCTACTGGTAAGGGAAGGAATCCACCATAACCAGATCCAATCTGCATCGTTGTCATTTAAACGGATTGATAACCACATAAAATCAACGGCAAAAGTACCGGCATCGTCAAGCTTTACTGAAATTCCATTATCAGTTTGTGCCGAAGTATTATCAATAATGGCAATATCTCCTTTAAGTGTCCACGGGGCCTGAATAGCCGATGAAAATTCATCGGTTTCAGCAACTGACTGGGCAGTAGAGTGTGTGGAGATCATCGTAAGTATACCACCGGATACGGTATGATCGCAATAATCGAAACTCCATTTTGAATCCCCGGTTGAGAAATCTTCCATAAAATTATAGACACTGACTAGTTGTGATGTGGTATCGGTACCGCCATCGTTTGTAGCTTTCAGCACTATTCTGAAGTCACCCGAAGAGGAATAGAAATGCAATGGATTTATTTCTGTCGATGTCATACCATCGCCAAATTCCCAGAGATAACTGTCGGCATTTTGCGAGCTGTTGGTGAAGGTAAGCATCTGGTTTACTTCCGCAACAGTTCTGTCGACTGTAAAAGATGCAACAGGAGGATCTTTATCTTTTTTACAATTGGTAAGTGCAATAAGTAGCAGTAAGACGGCAAATAGGTTAAGTTTTTTCATTTTTAATTGATTAGGTTTAACATTTATGGTATCATGTATGTATTTTCCCGTTAAAATTTATGATGATCAGTAATATATTTCCGCTCTAATTTTTCTAACGTTTTCTTTTAAAATAAATATGATGGTTTTGCACACGGGTTAAATATAATCATTCTTATTTAAATACAAATAAGAAGTATTTTTTTTGTAATATAAAAAAGTACAATTTGCCAAACTAGGATTATATAATATTCACTTCAGGGTCAAGGGTAATTTTAAATTTACTTCTGACGGCATTCAGGATGTGTGTCGAAAGTGAAAGAATTTCCGTACCGCTTGCATTACCCAGGTTAACAAGTACCAGAGGTTGTTTTATATATGTACCGGCATTACCTGAGCGAATACCTTTGCAACCTGCCTGCTCGATAAGCCATGCAGCAGAGAGTTTTATTTTACCGGTTGCATCGGGGAATATGGGAATTTCGGGATAAATTTTTTGTAATCGTTTGCCTTCATCTTCATTAACTACAGGATTTTTAAAAAAACTGCCTGCATTTCCGGTGACCTTATAATCGGGTAATTTTGATTCTCTTGTCCGGATAATAAGTTCGCGCATTCCACTAATACTATGCTCCGGCTGTTCATGTATTCTTTTTTCCATATCGCCGTAATATGTAATAAGCTTATGAGGTGCTTTTGACAGCCGGAAGGTTACCCGGGTAATAAGAATGCGATTCCGTAAACGCTCCTTAAATATACTGTTTCGATATTGAAACCTGCATTCTCCGTTGGTGAACGAAACAAATTGTTTATTATTGAGGTCATAACCCTCAACAAGTTCGATAACATCTTTGGCTTCGACACCGTAAGCACCAATATTCTGCACCGGGGCTGCACCTATATATCCAGGAATGGCTGAAAGATTTTCGATTCCTCCCCAACTGTTCGATACCGCATGAGCTACGAAGTCGTCCCATACAATACCGCTGCCGACGCGAACAAGAACAAATGAATTATCTTCTTTAACAATAGTGATACCCCCGATTTTTACATGCAGTACCAGCCCTTCAAAATTCTTAGTAAACAGGACATTACTGCCACCTCCTAAAATCAGGATCTCGTTTTTTAAATAAATCGGATTTTGAACAAGTTCAGAGAGTTGATTCTCAGAATTAATTTCAAGATAATATTTGGCATAAACCGGAATTCCAAAAGTATTAAGCGATTGCAGAGGATAATTTGTTTTTATATCGGGCATGTTTTTCAAATTCTCGTAAATATACAATAGTTTTGTGATCTGCCGGATAGCAGACTGTTTTCCGGAGAATTCTAAAATTGTCTGGATTAAAAAAGTAACGTATTGATTAAGGTTATTTCACTTGTATCGAATGACATAGTAACCGATAATCGGGTGCATAAAATAGCTTCTTCGTTATGTGCCAACGGATATGAACTGAAAATTGCAGGACGGAAATTCAAAACTTCGGAAAAATTAGTAACCCGATCGTATGCTACAAGGCGTTTCCGTTTGTGGTTTAATAAGGGTCCCTTGTTTTATGCAAATCTGAATACCAGGATATTCTTCTATTTATTGAATTCTAAAACTGATATTATCCTTTCGAACGATCTTGACACATTGCCTTCCTGTTGGCTGGCGGCTAAGCTTAAACGAAAAAAACTGGTTTTCGATAGTCATGAATTGTTTTCAGAAGTTCCGGAATTGATGCATCGTCCGTTTATTCGAAGTATATGGCTTATTACTGAAAAAATACTCATCCCGCGTATCAGATTTGGAATAACGGTTAGCAATTCAATTGCCGATCATTATAATAGCAAATACAAAAAACAGTTCGAGGTTATCCGGAATGTGGGTCAATTCAGAAACGATCTGGATTTTGAAGATATAGTAAAGAATCCGGATCGGAAAACCATTATTTACCAGGGGGCTCTTAATATGAGCCGCGGTATTGAACTGGCCATACAGAGCATGCAATTTGTAAATAATGCAAAACTTCAGATTATAGGTAATGGCGATATACGGAACCGATTAATACAACTTGTTGCTGATCTCGGACTTGAAAGTAAGGTGGAATTTATAGGCCGTGTGCCTATGGAGGAACTTTGGGCATATACATCAAGGGCTCATATCGGGATATCCCTTGAAGAGAAATTAGGATTAAATTATGAGTTTGCTTTACCCAATAAATTATTTGATTACATACAAGCCCGGCTTCCGGTAGTGGTCTCCGATCTTCCCGAGTTAAGTGCAATTGTTAAAAAATATGCTATCGGCCGGATTCTGTCAGAGCGGACTCCGGAAAAACTTGGTGAAATTTTTACTAAAATGCTGGAAGAAGAACTCCCTGCAAAAAAGTATTTTACTAACCTTGAAATTGCAGCAAGAGAGTTTTGCTGGGAAAGGGAAGAAGAAAAGCTGATCCGTTTATTTAAGCGTGCAAGTACTTCAGCCTGACCTTATATTTTCGCAGTGTAAAGAAAAGTCCGAAGTATAGTCCCAGAAATAGGGGGATTGCTAATATTAGCCATATTCCAACAGCGGATAAGTTTATTAGCCAGAATTCGCGGAGTGCATGCCAAAAATCGTTTCTCAGGAGTTGTATATACTGATGAATGGAAAAACTAACTTGCGAGGCTTTAATCATTACAATGCCCAGTTTAAAGAATGGCACAATTAAGGCTATTTGAAATGGGGTTACAATATAATGTGCAATCTGCATAGCGATAAAGTTAAGCCGCAAAGAAAGGGCTACTAAACTAACAAGCAGTGTTGTAAGTCCGTATAAAGGCATTAAACCTATTGTAATACCTAAGGCCAGCGAAACAGCCAGGCGCTCGACAGATATTCCTTGTTTTATTAATCTTATTAGTGGGAGTATAAACTTTCGCTTTGCCCAACCCAGAACCATTACCTTCATTAATGAGAAAATTCTTTGCTATCCAATACGTTAAAATAAAATTGTTGTTGCCTGATTTGATGAAAAAATTTTTCAGGAGCCCAAAAATAGTAAAAACTTAATTTGTTTTGATATAATCGCACAGATATAAAACAATTTTTATGATTCCTTCGTAGAGGTTTTTGTAAAACTTAACAATTACTTAATATTGCATAAAGTATTTCCACATTCTTAAAGACCATTATGCGCGTAATAATTTTTCTGCTTTTATTTTCCATCCCCGGATCGGGAGT
>CAYUAV010000258.1:0-1144 GCA_964442665.1 uncultured Bacteroidales bacterium | reverse complement strand
ACGTAAATGGAATACTCGATGAGGATAATGCTTATTCCGACTGGATTGAACTATACAATGCCGGCGGAACTGCTGTCGATCTTTACGGATATTCATTATCCGATGATCTGGCTTTGCCTCAGAAATGGACCTTTCCTGCTTTGACTATTGCTCCGGCCGATTTTATTTTGGTTTTTGCATCAGGCAAGGATCGTAAGGATATTCCGGTTGTTTATCAAACGCTCATCAATATGGGAGATGAGTGGCATTATATTCTCCCTGATTCCGATATCGGAACAGGCTGGCATGATATGGGATACGACGATTCCGGTTGGAATACCGGTATAAGTGGTTTCGGATACGAGGATAATGACGACTCAACAGTAATAGGTACAACAATCAGTTTGTTCATCAGGAAAGAATTTACTGTTTTCGACTTAGCCAGTATTCAGCGATTGATTCTCCATATAGATTATGATGATGCTTTTGTTGCTTATATAAACGGACACGAAGTAGCTCGATCAATGATTGGTACTCCCGGAGAGATTATTCCTTACGATAGGCCCGCTGATGAAGGGCATGAAGCTTTGATGTACCAGGGAGGTGATCCTGAGTATTTTGAAATTTCCAATCCCGGCAGTATCCTGACAGAAGGTACTAATGTTATAGCCATACAGGGACATAATATCAGTCTGACCTCGAGCGATATGTCCGTAATTCCTTTTCTTTCAGTCGGAAGGACCGGGGGCGGAATCGAAGATATCTCACCATATTTGAGTTTTCCACCATCCGGCGGTTTACACACCAATTTCAAAATTAAAGTTGGTGGTGAGAGTTTGTACTTATTTAATTCTTCAGGAACTTTACTTGATTCGATCGCGGGTGTTGCACTTCCCAATGATATTTCGTATGGCAGGCAACCCGATGGCGCTGCTCATCTGGTTTATTTTGCCGAACCAACTCCAAACAGTGCAAATTCAACGCATGGAGTTGAAGGAGGTATGACCGGGAGAGTACTATTTTCATCCCAGGGAGGCAAACATCTTGGCGGACTTACATTGTCGATGTCACCTGAAAATTCAGGCGATACTATTTATTACACCACCGACGGTTCCATCCCCGACCATTCATCGATACGGTATACGGGTCCGGTTTCTATCGGAAA
>CAYUAV010000257.1:0-6083 GCA_964442665.1 uncultured Bacteroidales bacterium | reverse complement strand
TTTCCGATCGACTTTCAAAATTCCTGAAGCTTTTTATTGGCGATACATTGATCCTTTTGGGCCAGGGTTATCATGGAACTACTGCAGCCGGCATTTACCCCGTCCGGGGGATCGTTAAAATTCCGAATCCCGATCTTGACAATAAATTAATTTATATGAATCTGCCCTTTGCACAATCATTTTCAGGCTTAGGAAACAGGGTAACAACATTGGCAATCAACTTGGATGACAACAGCGAAAAAAATATGATAGCTTACCAGGACATGCTGAATAAAAAGCTTGACAATCCTAATATTGTGGTTAAGAACTGGATGGAATTTAATGAAGTTCTGAGACAACAAATTCAGGGAGATAACCAAAGCGGACAGGCTTTTATGGCTTTACTGTACTTTATAATCTTTTTCGGGATATTCGGTACGGTTCTCATGATGATCCATGAACGGTATCGTGAATTTGGAGTTATGGTTGCGGTAGGTATGCGAAAAACCAGGCTGGCTATAACTTTTATTTATGAAATGTTCCTGATGGGGATTTTGGGAGTCTTTGCAGGCATAGCGGTGAGTCTGCCCTTCCTGTTTTATTTTCATTTTAATCCTATTCGTCTTACTGGTAATCTGGCACAGGTAATGAATGATATGGGATTTGAACCCATTATGCCTCTGGCATGGATCGATATGTATGTGTTTTGGCAGGGCCTGATTGTGTCTTTAATGGTAGTTCTTGCGTGTCTTTATCCTCTGCGCAAAGTACTAAAACTGAAAGAAATTGATGCCCTGAGGGCATAATGAACCAAATAAAAAATTACATCATGATTATATCAATTGGATGGAAAAATGTTTGGCGAAATAAAACCAGAAGTCTGGTAGTTATTATAGCCGTAATGCTGGGAATCTTTGGCGGTGTCATGGCCATGGGAATTATGCAGGGATGGGTGGAACAGCGAATACATGCAAGTATATACAACGAAATTTCACATGTTCAGATCCACAATCCAAAATTCATGTACAACGAAGAGATCCGGTATACTATTAAAGATTACAGGAAAGTAATTAATGTACTCGATACAACTCCTGATGTGGTGGCATATTCGCCTAGGGTGAAGTTGTTTGTCATGGCAAGGACAACCGGAGCAGCTTCCGGTTTTACACTGAAAGGAGTTGATCCCGAAAAGGAAAAGCAGGTTTCGGAAATATATAAAAACCTGGTTGAGGGCGATTTTCTGGAAGGCAGTCATCGTAGACCTTCCATTGTAATTAGTGGTGAAACCGCTAAAAGTTTGAAATTGATCAATTATCAGATTACAAAAGCAAAGCTGGATTTAATCGATACGGAAACCTTCCCGGCTAATGTAATTGAAGAACTCGGTAATATCGGGTCAAAGAGGTTTCGTAACGAAAATGAATTCAAAAAGGCGTTAGGGAAGGCCTTAAATCGGAGCGATTTTAAAAAATATTCCAACGACCTGATTAAGTATTTTTCATTTTATCGTACACGAGCAAGTATCGAAATAACTTTGCAAGATAAAGACGGGAATCTGGTTTATCCGGTTTTCAGGGTAAGGGGCATTTATAAAACGACAAATACTGCTTTCGATGCCATGAATGCCTATGTCAATAAGGATGTATTAGATACATATACAGGTCTTTCAGATACGGAAGTACATGAAATTGCCATTATTTCGACCGATAATGAAACCGGAGTGTCACTAGCCAAGAAACTCTCTTCCTATTTGCCTGAACAGGAAGTCATGTCATGGAGAAAATTGTCGCCAGAAATTGCTATGTATACCGATTTCAGTTATCTGATGTCCTACATTTATGTGGCTATTATCCTTTTTGCTCTTGCATTTGGCATCATAAATACCATGATGATGTCGGTCCTGGAACGTGTGAAAGAGCTTGGAATGTTAATGGCTATCGGCATGAATAAAAAACGTGTGTTCAGCCTGATCATGGTTGAATCGGTTTTTTTGTCGCTAACCGGCGCTGCAGTGGGAATGATTTTTAGCGGTATCATCGTATCCATACTGAGCAGAACCGGGATCAATTTCAGCATGTGGAGCGAAGGTTTTGAAGCACTCGGTTATGCCGCTATTGTATATCCCTTTGTTACCTGGCAGAATTACATTAGTGTTACCGTCATGGTAATCCTCACCGGAATGATCGCCTCTGTATGGCCGGCGCGAAAAGCGCTGCGACTTAATCCTGTCGAAGCATTACGTACGGAATAATATAATTGCCTGGAATAAAAACTTAAAACATATAGATCATGAAAGTTATTGAAATTAAAGATGTCGAAAAAATCTACAACGACTCAGAAGTGAAAGTACATGCCGTGAATGGAGTAACCCTTTCGTTCGATGAGGGTGAATTTGCTGCAATTGTCGGTCCATCGGGATCAGGGAAAACCACTCTGCTCAATATGCTGGGAGGTCTTGATAATCCTACATCAGGAGAAATTAAAGTTGGAGGTGTAAATATCAGGGATTTAAAAGGGTCGAAACTAATCGATTTCCGGCTGCACAATATTGGTTTTGTATTTCAGTCGTACAACCTGATTCCGGTTCTTACTGCGAAAGAAAATACGGAATTTGTGATGCAGATGCAGGGAATTCCCAAAGAAAAACGCTTTGAGCGGGTGAAGGAATTGTTAACTGCCGTGGGTCTGGGCGACCGGCTTGATAGCCGGCCTGCACGATTGTCGGGCGGACAACAGCAACGTGTTGCAGTGGCAAGGGCTTTGGCATCAAAACCGAAGTTCATACTTGCTGATGAACCCACGGCCAATCTTGATTCCAAATCGACTGAAAATTTGCTGGATATTATGGAACAACTGAACAGGGAGGAGAAAATTACTTTTATATTCTCGACACATGATGCCCGTGTGGTTAAGAAAGCCAGAAGGGTCATTACCCTCGAAGATGGTAAAATTCTGAACGATGAAGTCAAATCTGAATAATTGAATGAAGCAAAACATCCTGTAAAAGTCGTTTAAAATAAGCTGAACAATGGGAGGTGAAGGATCCATACTGGGTATGATTATTTCGTTCAGGAATAATAGGGAGTTGCTGAAAAACCGGCGCAAGGCATTTAATAAGGATTGGCTGGACGAATTACCCCATAAAAAATTTCCTCCGTTGCAATTTAAAAGTGTATCAGCGACAAAACTGGATAGGATCAAGAAACGGATTCGATATGAAAGAAAAATAGAAGAAAGAAGACGTATCCTTTTTATGCTTTTATTATTGATATCGGCGGCACTTTTTGTCGTCATATTATATGGATATTTCAACTAATATTTTAAAAACCTGATACGATGAATGCTGAAAAATTCTGGTTGGGCTGGTGAAAGGTACCGATGATAATGGTAGTTATCGGAGGTGCGTTTCTGGCCATATTCCCCCGCTTTATCAATTCCCTGTTTCTGAAGGATATGATTGATAAGGTATTTTTAAGTGAAATGGTTCCGGGTAGTGATGTTGAATTTCTCCGAAATTGGTATACCGGCGTTACAGGTGCTGTAATGCTTGGTTGGGGTTATGCTATGATATATTTTGTAAATCACCCGCTTAAACAAAGAGAGAAATGGGCATGGAGGGGTATTTTTTATCCTGTATTGGTTTGGTACATTCTCGATTCAGGGATATCAGCTTACTATGGCGTGATCTTTAATGTAACTATTAACACCATTTTGTTTCTTCAAATAGTCGCACCGCTATTATTTCTCCGGAATCATTTTTTTGAGTCTGTTAAAATCGCATCATGAAAAGATTTTTACTTTTACTTTCGATCATTTTTCTTGTGATATTAAAAAGCAATAGTCAGGAAAATAGTTCATCCTACGATCTGAATGGCTATCTTTCTGGTATGCCATCGCTTTATCTGACTGAAGATTCAACCCTTTGGCAAGTGTTACTGCATAACCGGTTGAATTTTAACGGGTATGTATCCGACAATTTTAATTTTTCCGTTCAAATGCGCAATCAGCTGATTGCTGGCGATTTTGTTAAGCTTATGGATAGTAAAAACGGGTTTAGCAAAGAGAATTATTTTCTTCCGCTTACACTAAAGGAAAAACTAGACGATCAATATTTATTATCAGCCTCAATTGACAGATTATGGATCCAGTATACTTATAAAAAACTTGAAATCAAACTTGGCCGTCAGCGGATTAACTGGGGTCAGACTTTTGTTTGGAATCCGAATGATATTTTTAATACATACAACTTTTTTGATTTCGATTATCCCGAAAGACCGGGGGCCGATGCGATCAGAGTACAATATTATACAAATTATACTTCTTCGCTTGATTTTGCCGCAAAAATTGACAGTTCAGGTTATATAAGCGGAGCAGGATTATACAGGTTCACAAAATGGAATACGGAATTTCAATTTCTGGCCGGTTACTTCAGTAATTCAAATAATCTGGTCATTTCCGATACACTTCCTCCGTTAAGCTGGGATACCAGGGATCTGGTATCGGGTGCGGGATTTTCTGCAGGAATTGGAACCGTAAGCCTGCGGGGAGAGTTAAGCTATCTGTATTCCATTGAAGAAGGGAATGATTCGACAAATCAGTTGCTTGCAAGTCTGGCGGTCGATTATACACTGGGATCAAAAACTTCCATGATGTTTGAATTTTTCTATAATAATAATGTACAATTATTGGGAACATCTTTTTTTGGTTTGTATGCAAATAATCAGAATGTAAAAACATTATCCTTTACCAAATACAATATTTTCGGGCAGGTAACCTACCCAATTATACCTATTCTGAACGGAACTTTAGCAGGTATGTATTTCTTCGATAATAATCTGATGGGTTTTTATGTGGGTCCGAGCGCTGATCTTTCACTAGGCGATAATCTCACACTATCAGCATTTTTTCAGATTTTTGCTTTTAAGTTCGAAAATCCTTATACAGGGAAGAAGGAATGGAACAACAGTAATTTTGGATTCTTACGGTTAAAATGGAATTTTTAGTCTGAATACCTGTAAATTTCTATCCTTTTAAAGCTTCTGCCCCACTGACAATTTCCAGGATTTCTTTTGTTATGGCAGCTTGTCTTGCCTTATTGTATTCTAATTGTAACGATTTTATCATTTCAGTGGCATTATCAGTTGCCTTATGCATGGCTGTCATACGGGCACCATGCTCCGATGCAACAGAATCAAGAAAAGCTTTATAGAGCTGTATTTTAAGCGATTTTGGAATCAGATCCTGTATAATCTCTTTTTTAGTAGGTTCAAGGATATAATCGAAATGGGTGTGCTCATAAGTGTCTGACTTCTCCGGTGGTAATACAGGTAAATATCTTTCGATAATCAGGTCGTGTATGGCAGCATTCCGGAATTGATTATATACAATTTTAATTTCATCATAGAAGCCATTTTCAAAAGAGGATATTATACGTTTGGCAAGCGGCTTAACCAGATCGTAATTAAGATTATCAAGAATTTCATGATGTGTTTCAGAAATAGTAACCTTCTTACTTTTCATTAACTCCGTACCTTTTTTTCCAATACTTATAATGTCAACTTTTTCGTGATCGTAAAGCTGGTGATAGTCAGTATCCAGTATGTGTATAACCTTTTTTGCCACGTTTGAGTTAAATGCTCCGCAGAGGCCTTTATTGGAAGAGATAGCCAATATCAATACCTTCTTGATTTCTCTTTCCTCACTGAAAACAGAATCATCATAGTTATCAAGGCTTGAAGTAAGGTTTATCAGAATCTCATTAAGTTTGTTTGCATAAGGGCGCATTTGGATAATGGCATCCTGTGCTTTGCGCAATTTTGCTGCAGAAACCATTTTCATGGCACTTGTAATCTGCCGTGTACCCCGAACAGAGCTAATTCTGATACGAATTTCTTTTAAGCTTGCCATTCCTGAAAAAAAATCGATTAATTATTCATACTTTTCAGCAATTTCTTTTGCAACTGCTGTCAGTAACTTTTCAATTTCCTCATCAAACTTTCCTTTTTGAATATTGTTCAGTGTATTTTTATGTTTAAGTTCAAGGAAATTCAAATATTCCTGTTCAAATTCCTTTATTTTTTCCAGTGGAATTTTCGATAGCAATC